>NZ_JACKZU010000035.1:0-34273 GCF_014222165.1 Nostoc sp. 2RC | reverse complement strand
TCCCACACCGCCTGCTTGCCCCATGCCCCATGCCCCATGCCCAATGCCCAATGCCCCATAATAAATGACTAAAGTCAAAGATATTGGCGAACAAGGTCTTCTCGCAAGATTGCACCGTTTCTGTCCACCAGAAATTATTGGCGATGATGCAGCAGTATTGGTGACAGCACCAGAGCAATCTTTAGTGGTTACCACTGATGTGCTGGTTGATGGTGTGCATTTTAGTAACCTCACCACTTCCCCAGAAGATGCGGGTTGGCGTGCTGCGGCTGCCAACTTGTCTGATTTAGCAGCTATGGGTGCTTCACCATTGGGGATCGCCGTTGGACTGGGACTTCCTGGAGATTTGAGTGTGAGTTGGGTTGAAAGCTTGTATCAAGGAATGACACAATGCCTGCAACAGTACAATACCCCAATTGTTGGCGGTGATGTGGTGCGATCGCCTGTGACTACTTTGGCAATTACCGCTTTTGGTCAAGTTCACCCTCATAGAATTATCCGGCGTTCTGCTGCTGTTGTGGGAGATGCCATTGTCGTTACTGGCGTTCACGGAGCCTCCCACGCTGGCTTACAACTGCTTTTGCATCCCGAATTAGGGCAAAAACTCAACGAGGAACAAAAGACGGCTCTCATAGCCGCACATCAGCGTCCCCAGCCACGGTTAGATGTCTTACCCATCCTCGAAAAAATTTTCAATTGCGAATCTAAAATCCAAAATCTAAAATCCAAAATTCCTGTTGCTGGTATGGATAGCAGTGACGGTTTAGCAGACGCTGTCATCCAAATTTGTCGCGCCAGCAGCGTTGGTGCGGTCTTAGGACTCAGGCAAATTCCCTTACCAACAGCTTTTAGCCATTGGTTAACACTAGAGCAGGCATTAGAATATGCTCTATACGGTGGCGAAGACTTTGAATTAGTACTGTGCTTGCCACAAGAATCAGCATTAACTTTAGTCAAATATCTTGGTGGAGGTGCTGCCATCGTTGGCAGAATTACATCAGGTTCAACGATACTATTACACGACGAACTAAAAAAATTCCCCGACCAAGTTCTCACTCTAAGCCAGGGATTTCAACACTTTAACAGTTAGAAGTTAGGAGTTAGGAGTTAGAAGTTAGGAGTTTTAATTCCCCACTCCTCATTCTTCACCCTTTATTCCTAACTCTTCACTCCTAAATCTTAACTTTATTAATTAAACCCACTTCTCGGCTACCAATTCCGCTAAATCCAAGACTCGTTGACTGTAACCCCACTCGTTGTCATACCAAGCCATGACTTTTACTAGGTCATTGCCCATAACCAAAGTCAAGCTGGCATCAACAATTGACGAAGCATCAGTACCTTGATAATCTGACGAAACTAGTTGTAGTTCGCTGTAGTCCAAAATGCCTTTAAGTGGGCCTTCAGAGGCGTCTTTAAGGGCTTGATTAACTTCTTCAGTAATAGTACGCTTCTCAACTTGAACTACGAAATCTACCATTGAAACGTTCGGGGTTGGTACGCGTAAGGCAACGCCATTAAGCTTGCCTTTGAGTTCTGGGATTACGAGTGCCACTGCTTTTGCCGCACCAGTAGAGGTGGGTACAATGTTGATGGCTGCGGCTCTCGCCCGTCGCAAATCTCGGTGAGAAGCGTCTAGTAAGCGCTGGTCACCTGTGTAGCTATGGGTGGTGGTCATCGTGCCTTTGATGATGCCAAATTTTTCGTTCAACACTTTGGCAATGGGAGCCAAGCAGTTGGTAGTACAGCTGGCGTTACTGATAATGTGGTGTTTGTTGTGGTCATAATCATGATGATTCACACCAACCACAAAGGTGCCATCCTCATTTTTTCCAGGAGCGGTAATCAGAACTTTCTTGGCCCCAGCATTCACATGCTTGAGCGCTCCTTCTTTGCTGGTAAATACCCCAGTTGCTTCGATAATTAAGTCAATTTCCCACTCCTTCCAGGGCAAGTTTTCTGGATTGCGATCGGATACGCACTTAACGGTTTTACCGTTAATGATGATGGAGTTATCATCAGCAGTGATGTCAACATCCTTTAACTTCCCTAGCATTGAGTCATACTTTAGCAGGTGAGCATTGGTTCTAGGATCTGATGTGTCATTGATGGCTACAAGCTCAATGTTGCTATTCTCTCTACCCACCCAGCAACGCGCAAAGTTACGTCCAATACGCCCGAAACCGTTGATTGCAACTCTAATCACAGTGTCTTGCCCTCTGTATTTATGCCTATATGTTGATGTCGTTGACCCCAATCATATCGCAAAGGGGGGGATCACTTATAACCATAAAGTGTTAGATCAATAAAAAAACACATAATTTATTCAGATTTATTTGGAGTAAAGATTATTGTTGGCTATATGGGATCTGACCAATTCCGGGACTAGATAACGAATTGAGTGGCCTTCTCGGCAAAACTTCCTAATCAGACTTGACGAAACTCCTACTAAAGGTATATCCAGGAATTGCCAATTAATTATATGTGAGTCTTTATTTAGTTGTTCTTCGACTTGCTTGCAGATTAACTCACTTTGAGTTATAGTCTCACCACCCAGCAGTCGGGGTGCAATTAACCAATCACACATTTGTGCTAATTCGTGTCCACGGTACCAACGAGGTAAAGTTTGGAAAGCATCCAAGCCTACAATCCAGTACCAGTGAGTATTTGGATAACAAGCAGATAAGTCGATCAGGGTGTTAATGGCATAGGAAGTCCCAGAGCGTTTTTTCTCCACTAGTGAGACAGTAAACGCTGGGTTATCTTTTGTAGCTAATTGCAGCATTTCTACACGATGCTCAAACAAAGCTGCTTCTTTGTGAGGAGGATTTAAAGATGGCACCCAAATTACCTTTTCAAGGGATACTTGATGCAAAGCTGTCTCGGCTACGAGTAGGTGTCCCCAATGAATTGGATCGAATGTGCCACCAAAAATTGCTAGTTGCTGCATCCAGTTATGCCTGGGTTTTATGCAATTGAAAAATAGTTTCATTACCAATGTACTATTGTACTCAATTCTCAAAGTAGACTTGATGCAATTTAAAATTCAGTTTCACTAAACAATGTACTATTGCAGTCAATTACAGTAAGGTAGCTAAAAATATGTATTTGTCATTACAAGAATTTCTGTCCCGATGCAGCCAAAATTTTGCGAATAATCATAAGAACAGTTCAGAAATAGCAAAAACCTCCAACCAAGGTAAAATCATTCTAAATTCGCAAAACCAGAGCAGAAAACTCATCCGGGTATTAGGCATGAATATAACGCAGGAGTAATTATGGTAAAAATCAAATTCCTGTTATGATACGCGTGTCATTTGTGATTTATGGTGTGGTGTGGTGTAAGAGGAGCAATAAATGAGTAATTCTGTAGACTTTAGTGGTAGACCATTTCATTTCATTGGCATCGGCGGTATAGGTATGTCTGCTCTGGCATACGTTCTCGCTAAACGTCAATTTCCAGTATCAGGTTCGGACTTGCGTCCAAACCACATTACGCACAAGTTGGAATCTATCGGCGCTCATATTTTTGGTAAACAAGAGGCAAGCAATCTTGAATTCTTTCGCCCCCAAGAATCTCAGACTGTAGCATTAAATTCACCAGAAAAATTAGCTACTACTAGTAACTTAAAACTGCCTCAAGTCATTTGTTCAACAGCAATTAACACGAATAATTTAGAATACAAAGCAGCTTTGGAATTAGGTTGTCCTATTTTGCATCGTTCAGATGTACTAGCAGCCTTAATAGCTGATTATTATAGTATTGCAGTCGCAGGAACCCACGGCAAAACTACAACTAGTAGTATGATTGGTTATATGTTGCTGGAAGCAGGACTAGACCCAACGATTTTAGTTGGTGGTGAAGTCAATGCTTGGGAAGGCAATGCTCGACTGGGACAAAGCCAATATTTGGTAGCTGAAGCAGATGAATCAGATGGTTCTTTAGTAAAACACGCTCCGGAAATTGGCATCATTACGAATATTGAACTCGATCATCCCGACCACTACGATACATTAGAAGAAGTAGTTGATATCTTCCAGACATTTGCCAAAGGTTGCAAAACTTTGGTAGGTAGTATTGACTGTGCTACAGTGCGCGATCGCTTGCAACCAACAATCAGCTACAGCTTACACTCAGATAGTGACGCTGACTACACTGTTACTAATATTGATTATCGTGCTGATGGCACCACAGCTTTAGTTTGGGAAAGAGGCAAAGCTTTAGGCGTCTTGAAGTTGCGCCTGCTAAGTCGGCACAATCTCAGTAATGCTTTAGCAGCAGTAGCTGTTGGTCGTGTCTTAGGCTTAGAATTTGGAGAAATTGCCAAAGGAATCGCCACCTTTGAGGGATCGAGACGCCGCTTTGAGTTTCGGGGTGAAGTCGATGGTATTACTTTCATCGATGACTATGCTCATCATCCAACCGAGATTCGCGCTACTCTAGCTGCTGCACGTTTACAGGCAAGACCAGGACAAAGAGTGGTAGCCATCTTCCAGCCCCATCGCTATAGCCGTACACTGACGTTTTTAGAAGAATTTGCCCAGTCCTTTAGTCATGCTGATTTAGTCGTGCTAACTGATATTTACAGTGCAGGCGAACCTAATTTAGGACAAATCAGTGGCGAGCATCTAAGGGCGGAAATTGCCAAGCAACATTCCCAGGTAGTTTATCAACCATCTTTATCCTCAGTGCGTGAGTTCCTACTACAAACACTGCGTCCGGGAGACTTGGCGCTGTTTTTGGGCGCAGGGAACTTAAATCAAGTCATTCCTGAAATAATTGCAACACTCCGTGAGCCTGCCAAAGCCACATCCTGATTGTGGAGTTGGCGAAGTTCTATTTTTCACCAAAGCGAATTTTCGTAACGGTTTGATGTGAATCTAATACCGTAGTTTTACGGTAAATAAATGTAAAAATTTAACCAATAAAAAGTAAAAATGACCATTTCCCAGGCAGTAGGAAACGTCTGCACAGCTTCTGGTTTGAATACAAAGAAACAACAAACAGCTAATTCCGTGGAGAACGAGGTAATTTATTTACCCAATACTGATTGTGCGATCAAGTCTCAGGCTTCCTTGTCGGCATTTACTTCTTATCGGGTAGGGGGAGCGGCCCAATGGTATGTTGCCCCTCGAAACATAGAAGCACTACAAGCAAGTCTGAAATACGCAAAAGAACACGATTTAAGAGTGACAACACTGGGGGCGGGTTCTAACTTGCTGGTGAGCGATCGCGGGATATCAGGCTTAGTAATTGCCACTCGTCATCTCCGCTTCAGCCACTTTGACCACGAAACAGGCCAATTAACCGTTGCTGCGGGAGAATCAATTCCCAGCTTAGCATGGGAAGTGGCATCATTGGGATGGCAAGGATTAGAATGGGCTGTTGGCATTCCTGGCACAGTCGGAGGAGCTGTGGTGATGAATGCAGGGGCACATAATAGCTGTATCGCAGATATGTTAGTTAGCGCTGAGGTTCTATCACCTGACGGAACCCTCGAAATTCTCACCCCCGATAAACTAGGTTATAGCTACCGGACTTCATTATTGCAAGGTGGCGATCGCATAGTCACCCAAGCCACTTTCCAGCTAACACCAGGTGCAGATCCAGCAAAAGTTATAGCAATCACAAAGGAACACAAAAAACATCGGTTAAACACCCAACCGTACAACTTCCCTAGTTGTGGTAGCGTGTTCCGCAATCCTAAACCCTATACCGCAGGCTGGTTAATTGAACAAACCGGACTCAAAGGTTACCAAATTGGTGGGGCACAAGTAGCACAACTCCATGCTAACTTCATCGTTAACCGTGGTGGGGCAAAAGCCAGTGATATCTTCTGTCTGATTAGCCACATCCAAAGTCAGGTACAAGATCGTTGGTCTATTCGCTTAGAACCAGAAGTCAAAATGCTTGGAGAGTTTCAAGCTGCTTGTGGGTAGGAAGTGGGGATATGGGGAGATGGAGAAATGAAGGAGATGTGGTTTGACTTCGCGGTAGTTGAGCGTAGTCCAAACTCAACAACAGGGGGATAAGGGAGTCAGGGAGTCAGAACAACTCCTCACTCTTAATTCCTAACTCCTCACTCGTAACTCTTAATTCCCAATACCCCATATCCTATTTACGAATGCATTAATTATTGGTAAAAAAATAGGCAAATTACTTACCGCATCTATAATTGAATTTGATTTGTTATTCAACGCACACGCGTAAAACCAATTATGACAGGTAAAGGACAAGGATTCGGCTTTGGCTTGGGAAAAATGAAGGAATTAGCTGAAGCTTTTAAGAAAGCACAGCAAGTTCAAGAAGGCGCAAAGCGACTCCAAGAAGAATTGGAGCAAATGGAAATTCAAGGAGAGTCCGGCGGTGGTCTGGTCAAGGTAATTGTCAGTGGTAACCAAGAACCCAGGCGAGTGGAAATTTCTCCAGATGCTTTATCAGAAGGCGCAGAAGTACTCTCCGATCTCGTAACCGCAGCCATGAAAGAAGCCTACAACAAGTCCACAACAACCATGCGGGAACGTATGGAAGATTTGACCAGTGGACTTGAGCTTCCTGGATTTCAATAGTCATTAGTCATTGGTCATTAGTCATTGGTCATTGGTCATTGCAAAGAACAAAGGACGAATGACAAAGGACAACAGATATTTATGACTTACAAACTTTTGTTTGTCTGCTTAGGTAACATCTGCCGATCGCCATCGGCAGAGAATATTATGAATCATCTTATTGAGCAGGCTGACTTGAGCGAACACATCCTCTGTGACTCTGCTGGTACATCCAGCTATCACATTGATAGTCCACCCGATAGACGCATGAGTGCTGCGGCTACTACAAAGTTAGGGATAAAGCTGCGTGGTCACGCACGCCAATTTCAAAAATCAGACTTTCAAGATTTTGATTTAATTTTGGCAATGGATCGAGAGAATTATGACGATATTCTTACTCTTGACCCAACTGGGCAGTATCATCACAAAGTGCGTTTGATGTGCGATTTTTGCTCTCGACACAGCCTCAAGGAAGTTCCAGACCCTTATTATGGAGGCCAAGAAGGATTTAATCAGGTGATTGATTTACTGATTGATGCTTGTGAAGGCCTCCTAAGCTACGTTACCAGCCAAAAAACAATCATCTAAAGTTGTGAGTTGTGAGTTGTGAGTTAGGAGTTAGGAGTTAGGGGTTAGGAGTTAGGAGTTAGGGGTTTGGAGTTAGGAGTTAGGATTTAGGGGTTTGGAGCTAAATTTTTCACTATTTGCTACTAGTTTTTAACTCTTAACTCCTCATTCTTAACTCTTAACTTCTCACTCTTAACTCTTAACTCCTCACTCTTAACTCCTGATTTTTATTCAACTAGACCATGTTTAATTGCAAAACGGACTAATTCTGCCCGGTTGCTGGTTGAGGTTTTTCTCAATAGGCTGCTAACGTACTTTTCCACTGTTCGAGGACTCAAATGTAGCTGATGACCCATTTCAACATTAGAAAGACCATGAGTTAACAGTTCTAAAACTTCTTGTTCTCTATGAGTCAGGGATGAGTATAAGTGGGGTTTCTGAATTTGAGTGGATAGAGAATTATGAGCATCTACTGTTTTTGTAGAAGGGTAAATTTCTAAACTGTCTTTATGAGAAAAACGGTACTCCGATTGGATAATTTGCGATCGCTCTAAAAGATTGCGGATTGCTGCTGCTAACTCTTCTAGTTCAAAAGGCTTGGGCAAGTATAAATCGCAGCCCGACTGATAGCCCAAAATTCTTTCTTGGGTCTTAGTTCGTGCTGTCAATAAAATTACAGGTAACAGACGGAACATAGGTTGTTGACGCACCCGGCGCACTAGTTCATAGCCGTTCATCTGTGGCATGACGATATCCGTAACAATTAAGTCAGGATGGTACTCATCTACCATAAGTAAAGCTTCTTGACCGTCATTAGCCGTAATCACAGAGTAGCCAGACAGTTCAAGATAGTCGCTAACAGACAAACGAGTGCCCAGATCGTCATCCACTACAAGGATCTTCAAGGGCATGGACAGTACACCCCTAGCATTTTTTTACTCAGCCCCTCCACTTCGTGACGCTGCGCGAACGCAGGGGAAACAGGGTTGGGAGTTAGACGAACACAAGAGAGAATTAGCCCCGAAGTAAGGTTTAAAGCCTTGCCCCTTGTAGGTGGCTTATTTCCCTGTTGCCTGTTACCCGTTCCCTTTTCCCTTTGATTCAGAAATTTGGTTTTACAGCTCCATAAGTGAACACAGGCAGTAATAGTGTTCTTATGTTTCATACTATGACAGGATTACCAGCTAATGACTGCCTCAGGGTTGATTTATAAAGAAAGTATTAATCCTGAGGAAGGGTTAACGAAGTGTAACTCAGCTTCTATTTCCTAATATTTACGAGGCATAAACAGCTTTGTAATTTGTAACAAGTCATTAATAAGCTAGAGTAAATGCTCACGATTATGTAAATTAATATTGATTGCAACAATAATTTTTCAGTAGCGATCGCCATAAATATCCTTTCTCCTTTGTAACCGTACTCCTATGGGAAAGCGAGCTAGCAAAAGCGTCTTGCTCAAGAGGAGTTTCCCAACCAGGAAGCCTTAGCTGAGACTCCTGTGTTTGTCCTTTGTTCAATGACCAATGATTAATGAGTAAAATCTAGGTAATTTAAGGTTACTAGAAAATTTTTAATTACAAAGTTAGAAAAGCTAAATTAGTAATATACAGTCTAGCATTTATAGAGGTTATAAAATACACCTTATAATTTATAAACCAATCCGAACAATTTTTTAAGTACATCTCAAGTACACAAATTATCAATGAGCGACAAGAACGAAGGTTACAAAGTTATTAGCGATAATCGCCAAGCCCGTTATTTGTATGAAATTCTGGAAACTTACGAAGCTGGAATTCAGTTGACAGGTACTGAGGTGAAGTCTATTCGTGCCGGTAAAGTTAATCTCCAAGATGGCTATGCTTTACTTCGTAATGGTGAAGCATGGTTAATCAATGTCCATATTTCACCTTATACAGCTAGTGGGCAATATTTTAATCATGAACCACGCCGTACACGCAAATTGTTGCTACATCGCCAAGAACTCCGCAAGTTAATTGGCAAAGTGGAACAGCAGGGTTTAACTTTAGTTCCTTTGAAAATGTATCTCAAACGAGGCTGGGTAAAAATCAGTATAGCCCTTGGCAAAGGTAAAAAGTTGCATGATAAGCGAGAAGACTTGAAACGTCGCCAAGATCAGCGTGACATACAACGGGCGATGAAAAACTACTAACACGAAGAGGTGCCTAACTACTACATCAGAGTGATAAATCCATTGCTCCCCACAAACATGTTATATACCTACAGCGTGAATTGTGAAAATCTCTAGTTTCTAGCCGCAGATTGATTTAGCCAATATTGGAACTCGATACATTAGTGGGTAACTTTGGATGGCATCAGGGATTTTTACAAGATGAAAAGTTATTTGATTACAGCTCTTGGCGCTGGCGTACTCACCTTGAGTATGGGAATTTTGCCTTTAAGTTTATCTGCCCAAGCTCAAACAACTACCGATCCTGGAACTACTACCACCCCAAGAACAACCACTTACGATCGCAACGATTTTGATTGGGGTTGGTTGGGATTAATTGGTCTATTGGGTCTAGCTGGTTTGGCTGGGAAAAAGCGTGATGACGAACCAGCCCGTTATCGTGACCCCAATACTCCTGGGGCTACTTATAGAGACTAATGGGATTTTGAATTTCGGACAATCTGCTATCGGTGGTTGACTGTTGACCGTTGACGGTTCACAGTCAACAGTCTTATGGGTGAATATTTTTTACTTGGAAATCCCTTAGTTTGCAGGCAATTCCGAGTTAGATGAATTTGCCTGGTTTTGAGCTAGAGGTGTCCAATAGCTAGCAATTAAAGCAACTATCAGCCACCAGAGGGTATTGACTTCAGGACGATACCAGACAGTATCTACAGTGCCGTGAGCTAGCATACCAAACAGGATGGCGATCGCTCCAATTAACCATAATCCCTCTACATTTCTCAGTTGTCGCAAGCGTCGCATTTGGATAAATGCTGTATTAAATGATACGATAATCAACCAAAGAAAACAGGCTAAACCAACAAATCCAGTTTCTACAGCCACCTCCAGCAAAATTGAATAAGCACTTAAAGCAGTGTAACGAGGGCGTTGATACAGCGGGTAAACTTTATTAAAAGAGTTGTGACCAGGGCCAATGCCGAGAATGGGGCGATCGGCAATCATCTCAAAAACAGCATCCCACACATTGCGGCGAAAATTATTACTGCTATCTTGTCGGTCAGCAAAAATACTAAATACTCGCAAGCGCACTGGCTCTACAAATATTACTGCTAGCAGCAATACCCCGATTAAACCTCCTAACACAATCGGTAGCGACCAAGTACGCCAAAAAGGTGGCATTTCTATACTCTTCCAATAAACTAGCAATGCCATCGCAACTAAAATTGACACCACCAGTCCAATCCAACCGCCACGACTAAAAGTAAGAACCAAGCAAGCAGTGTTGACAATAAACATGGTTAATGCTAAAGCTTTTTTGAGCCAACTTTGCCATGCGAAAATTGCCACTAAGCTAAAAATGACTGCTGGTAGGAGGTATCCAGCCAATAAATTGGGGTTGCCTAAATAACTGTAGACCCTTGTGGTTTTAGACAAAGGAGATTCCGGGTCAACCCAAGTTGCTAATGCTGTGGCTCCAAAAAACCATTGGCGCAAACCATACACACTGACAATTAATGAAATGTGCAAATAAATAACGATAATCCCAGACCGCAGGCGGGGTGACCTCAACACCCTGGCACAAAGGGCAAATAGTAACAAATACAGGCTCAAGGTTACCAAATCGGTAAGGGCAGCTTTTTTGACTGGTGATAACGCTGTTGCAATTGCGGCAATTGACCAGTAGAGCAATACCAACAAGTGAATGGGAGTGACTGAGGAAACATTTGTTGTTGGTTCATCAGATAAAGTTAACAGTAGCCAAAATCCTGCACAAGCTACCAGTAACAAACCAACTAATGTACTCGAACTAAAAGGTGCAAGGGCATACACCAAACACAGTAAAGCAGCTGCGATGGCATCTCCCCACTGTATTAAGATGCTAGTTTGCCGCCAAGAACTCAACAGTCCCACCATATAGCGGTGGACGTAACTGCTAGCCAGATATTCTTTGATCGGTAAAGATGATAAGGTAAATCGTTGCCAGACTAAATTCATAAAAAACATTGCGATCGATGAGCCTGCCGAGGCAGAACTTGGAATCGATCATAATGTGTATAGTGATAAAAAGGTAATAACGTAATAACGTAGATTACAAATTATACCAAATTAGCATAGTAAGTATTGTTTGAAATTTTTGGAATAGCTTTGTAGCAAAGGCTTTTAATCCAAAATCCTTTCATCTAAAATTTAAAATTGGTATTGGCGATGGCACTTTTATTCATAGCCATCAGTTTCACCTTTTATTCCAAAACACTTCAATAAATACTAAAAAAAAGACAGCTATTGATTAACCCTTCATCTATCTCACGGACTTTCCATTTAGCGATCGCTATCGCTTAAAATCAAACATCGCTAGTTGCTTGTGGAGAAGTTGCTAGTTGCAATGGTAAAGAAAGCACATAACGATATCCTGATTCCGGTGAACCTTGAACCAAAATTTGTCCGCCATGCAACTCTGCAAGCTGACAGCTGAGCAATAAACCCAAGCTTTCACGAGAAAGACTTCCATTGCCTTTGGCTAAATTCATATCTGAATTAGGAGCAAATAAATTGGAGTGGGAATCACTCAAGTTTTTTAACTTGTCTACAGCTACTGGTGAAATATCCGGTTGCTCCTGGCTTTCTTTGCGAGTATTGTAGCTTGCGACTTCACCTGTGAGTTCTAACAAAGATAGAGAATTCAGGCGGAAGTAGGGATCGACCTCAGTAATGCCATCTCCCAGCCAAGGATGGGACACCCAAATAGTCACATTAAGGGTATCTTCTTTATAAGAGACATGAATGCGAACAACACTACCTGTAGCCGAAAGCTGAATCACACTAAAAATTAGATGATAGAGGATTTGCCGCACCTTGTCTTTATCTAAAGGCCAAATACGGTTGCGTCCTGGTTCGATAGACAGGCGAATATCTTGGTCTCGGCGATTAGCCGCTTCTTCTAGAGTATTGATAGCCTGTTGGCAGAGCATTTCAATATCCACAGGAGCCAAATTTAGCACAATGGAGTTGTCATCTATGGTTCCAAGTTCAGTAATTTCGTTGACTAAAGAAAGTAAATAACGACCACTGTGTTGGATAATTTCTAAATATTCTCTCTGTTTACTCGTTAAAGGCCCATAAATTTCCCGTCCCAAAACGCTAGCCATGCCAAGTACAGATGTTAGCGGTGTGCGTAACTCCTGAGTTAGCTGTTCTAAAAGTTGCAGTTTCAGTTGCTTAGTAGAAACAGAGTCATTTTCTAAATGAGATGCCGCGATTTTAATTTCAGTGTTGCGTTCATCGTTGAGTGAAAATATAGGAGCTACAGGAGTATTTGATTCGAGTTTTCCTTGTAAAAGTCGATTACGCTCAAATTCACTCATGCTCCAACGAGCTATGATTTGTAAAAACTCAATATCTCGGTTGGTAAAATTGCGCGGTACTAAATCCATTACCGCTAATGCACCTAAACAATTTCCTGAAGCATCAATCAGGGGCGCTCCCAAGTAAGCACGAATACCATACTCCTGCACTAACTTACTGTTAGCCAATACTGTATCTGTAAGTTTATGCGTATCATTAATAACAAATATTTGATAACTCTCCACTACCTGACTGCAAAAAGATTCTCTAGGTGAGAGTTGGCGGCTTTGTGCCAAATGATTCATTAGTCCTAGTCTAGATAAGCCCACTGCTGACTTAAACCAGTGGCGTTCTCGATCCACAAATCCCAAAATGGAAATTGGTGCTTCCAAAAAGTGGGCAGCAGTTTGAGTAGCTTCTTCAAAAACCGGAATTGTTTCTGGTTGCCGTAAACCTAGATCTGACAAAGCTTTAAGACGTTGTTGTTCTCTTGTTTCCTGAGAAGTCCAACCATCCTTTAAGGCAAATAATTTGTTTTCAGGCTCTACCATTGCCACTGCTACCTTAATAATTTCTCGATACTGTAAATTGATATATGCCCTATTTGTGGGTTATCAATTGCTATTTTTAAGCATTCCCCAATTTTGCCTCTGACAAACAATTTTGAGGCAAAAATTTTTTACCTCTTGTATTAAGTCGGCTACGGAGTCTACTCCAGTTACTATTTACTGGTACTGAATGTTCTCTATCCTTAGCTTGTGTAGTCTCTATTACTTGAGATTTGGTAATCAGATTACGTTAGATTTTGATTCAGTCAGGGTAACCTAACCTCAAGGATATAACAAAGAGTCTATGATTCTTAATGTACAGAAGGGAAATTTCTGTTACTACATTTAGCGTAATTTTACTTAAAAACGTCTAAATTAATGTAATTTTTGCTAACAAAAATTACTGATAACAGCTACTACCACTGCACCGAATTCCAAATTCAAAATTGATGCTGAATACTTGAGGCACTGTATTGCAGAGTAAACACAGTTTTTTTGCGTTCCACAAAAGAACTACTGACATCGGTATTTTGGCTCAAAGTAAATGGCATCTGAAATATTTAGAAAATAACCTACCCTACTTTCAGCAAACTAGAGAATTTTTGTAAATTTGCAAAATCTGATGTTTTCTGGCGTGCAGAGTGTTATCAATACCAAATACTACAAAGTAGTTTATAGAAATCAATTAAACCTATGACAATTTAATGGGGAAAACTGTGCGTAATTTGAATTTTTCCATAAAAATAATTTTTTTGTGGCAAACAACAGTAGCAAACTAAATAAAAAAGTTTAAATTTATTTAGCAACAAGCTAAAAATAAACACGACTAAATAGTGAATGTGAGGAGAACTTAAATCATGAATCAAATCGCTATTAGAGTTCCTTTTGTAGACTTGAAGTTCCAACACGAACCAATTCAAGTACAACTGCAAAATGCCATTCAATCTGTTTTGGAACGAGGGGATTTTGTTTTAGGTCAAGCACTTTCAGAGTTTGAAGTGGCATTTGCAGCAGTGTCTGGGGCAGAATATGGAGTTGGTGTGGCATCAGGAACCGATGCCATCGCTTTAGGATTGCAAGCTTGTAATATTGGTGCTGGTGATGAAGTGATATTACCAGCAAACACTTTTATCGCCACCTTAATTGGAGTTTTACGTACTGGTGCTAAACCCATTTTAGTTGATTGCGATCGCCAAACAGCTTTAATTGACTTAGAGGCAGCAGCAAAAGCAATTACGCCTCATACTAAAGCGATTATTCCTGTGCATCTCTATGGCCAAATGGTATCACCACAGAAGTTATTTGATTTTGCTGATAGCTACAAATTACTAATTTTTGAAGATGCAGCACAAGCACATTTAGCTCAAAGAGACGGATATTACGCTGGTTCAGTAGGAATAGCAGCAGCTTTTAGTTTCTATCCCAGCAAAAATTTGGGAGCATTTGGGGATGGGGGAATGCTACTCACAAAAAATCCTGACATAGCTCAAAAAATGGTGCGCTTGCGAAATTACGGCGCATCACAAAAATATTTTCACACTGATCCAGGGACAAATAGCCGCCTAGATACCCTGCAAGCAGCGATCCTGCACCAGAAACTACCATATTTGCCAAAGTGGAATCGCGATCGCTTGACAATCGCTCAAGAATATGATTCAGAATTAGTACCTTTAGCAACTGCTGGCATTATCCCCATCGAAAACCAAAGTGGTGCAGGACATGTGTATCATCTTTATGTGATTAAAGTTGATGATTCTTGTCCCATAGAACGTCAGCAACTCCAAGAACAATTAACAGCAGTGGGAATTCAAACTGGAATTCATTACCCAATTCCTTGTCATCTCCAGCCAGCATTTAGCTATTTAGGCTATCAACAAGGAGATTTTCCCCAAGCAGAAAAGTTATCAAAGCAAATATTATCATTACCCATGTATCCTGGTTTGAGCAGTAGCCAAATCAAAGAAGTTGTAGCAGCCATCGCCAATGGAGTTGCAACCAACTCTCAGGAGTCATTGGTTGTTAGTCATTAGAGTGTTGACTGTTGACTGGGGAGTTATTATTCTCCCCTACCCCATGCCCAATGCCCAATGCCCAATGCCCAATGCCCAATGCCCAATGCCCAATGCCCAATGCCCAATGCCCATTAATCAATTAAAATCATGGCACTCCAGCAACAGATTAAAAATACAAACGTGTCAGGTTTGTTAAATTTAGCTATTTTAGGTATTCTATTGCTGCTTTATGCTCCCATACTCCTACATTGGCTGGATGGCTGGCTGCACAAAAATATTAGTACGGAACACGAATATTTTAGTCACGGCATTATTGGTTTGCCATTTGCTGGTTATTTGGGCTGGCTGAAGCGGAAACAATGGGTACGTTTACCAGATACTATCCATCCTTTAGGTGCAGTTTTGTTGTTATTGGGGGGAGTATTTTATCTTAGCGGTGTTAGAGAGTGGGTTAATCTTTCGCTACCCTTTATTCTGAGTGGATTGTGCTTGTGGTTTAAGGGAATATCTGGTTTGCGATCGCAAGCATTCCCCTTGTTATTGGTATTTTTAGCAACTCCAACATCAGTACCTTATCTCATTGCTCCCTATACTTTACCTCTTCAAAGCTTCATCGCTGGTAGCGCAGGCTTCATACTGAATCAATTTGGTATGGAAGTAACTGTCGATGAGATCAATCTCTACGTGGGAGGACGAATTGTCGAAGTTGCTCCCTATTGTGCAGGGCTGAAAATGTTATTCACCACCCTCTACGTCGGTTTAATGCTGCTTTATTGGACAGGTGCTTTATCTTCACGTAACACAAGCATATCGTTTTTATTTATTGCTGCGATCGTCAGTACTACTGCCAATATTATTCGCAACACTTTACTAACTTTCTTTCATGGAACAGGTCAAGAAGCAGCTTTTAAATGGCTCCATGATAGTTGGGGTGGTGACCTTTACTCAGCTTTGATGCTCGTGTCACTAGTGCCCTTGCTCAATTGGATTAATAACTATTTTTCTGCATCTGGGGAAGTTGGGGATGATGCATAGGGCATGGGGCATTGGACATGGGGCATGGGGCATAGGGCATGGGGCAGAAGAGGCGGAGGTGCAAAGGGGCAGAGGGGAAAAACTCATCTCCCTTGTCTCCCTTCCCATCTCCCATGCCCAATGCCCTAATCGCCACCTAAAGTCCTAAATATCACTGAACTCATGGTGTTATTTTGTAAAGTAAAATTTTGCGTAAGTATTGAAAATTTTACTGATGATTTCGTTCTCTAAGTTTTTTAAAGAAAATCAATTGAGTCAGGTAGCAGCACTTTTGTTATTGCTACTGTTGTTGGTGATGGGAGGAATTCCTGGATACCTGACGGGACACTGGCAATGGAAACAACTACCACCTGTGGCTAGTCTTAAGGAATTAAGACAAATCCGCAAAACTGGGTTAACTGTTCCTGGTTGGCAAACTATTGAACAAGCACAACAGCAAATTGGCGAACATAAATGGTCTGTGCAGGTTCTTCAAAAAGAAGGCTCAAAGGAGACTCAAGCAATTTTACTTTTGCTACCGCAAAACGGGCCTATGGATCAACCAGAGGTGGAGTGGACAGAGGTTAATGGCTGGGGAAGGTTGCGCTGGGGAAAATGGGATGTAGCTCAATACCGTAGTGCGGAATTTACTGTTAAACCTTCTGCAAACTTGACTGCTGATGTTGAAACGAAAGTAGAAGCTAGGTTCTTTCGTGGCTCCACACAACAACAAACCTTTGCTGTCTTGCAATGGTACGCTATGCCAAAGGCTGGAAATCCATCGCCATTTAATTGGTTCGTGGCAGACCAGTTGGCACAGTGGCGTAAGCAACGCACTCCTTGGGTGGGTGTAAGTATTTTGATTCCAATGGAACCTTTAGGACAAGTAGAAAAATCTTGGCCTCTAGCCCAGTCTCTTGGGGAAACTGTACAAAGTGCATTGATGACTGCCGCTTTTTAGCTATGTTACAGCGATATTGAGGGAGAAATTGAGAAAAATATTGGAGCGATCGCTCTTTAGTTCAAACTCATTTCAAAAATCTGCAAAATTATGAAGTTGAAAATTCAAATTGACATGATTTTTCGCCTTTTCCCTGGTAAATACTTGTAGATAAAAGAGACACCAAGGATACTTTTAGAGTAAAATAACGAGTCGGCGCGACTAATTCTTACATGAGTTTTCCTGCACCGATGTTGATAACTCCCAGATCTTATATGCGTGCATTTAGCGCCCTGTGTTTTGTCAGCCTTCAAGTAGGATTTTTTTTAACAGCACCTATCCAGCTTGTTGTTGCTCAGCCTTTCCCATCTCAAGGACAACCCCCCTCCCCGGTACCTGGTACTGAGGATGTTGTACCTCCAAGTCCAAACAACGAAATTTCTCCGCAACTCAGCCGCTATTTGTTGGGGCCAGGAGATAGTATTGGGGTTGTGCTTCAGCGTCCTCCTGGCCCTTATCGTTTGGGAATCGGAGATGCAATTAGCGTTTCGGTTCAGCGCTTTCCAGAATTAAGCTTTCAAGCCGTAATAAATCCAGAAGGTAACATTGTGGTGCCCCTACTGGGAACAGTTTCCTTGCAAGGTTTAACATTGGAAGAAGCTCAAGAAAAAATTCGCTTGGGTTTAAATCGTTATGTTGTCGATCCAGTAATAGTTTTAGCCCTAGCAAGCCAGCGTCAAGATTTAGCTTTTCAAGCTGTAATCAGTCCAGAAGGTAACGTTGTAGTGCCACAAGTGGGAACAGTGTCTTTACAAGGTTTAACTTTGGAAGAAGCTCAAGAAAAAATTCGCTTGGGTTTAAGTAGAATTTTTCCAGATCCCATCGTGGTAGTATCTTTGATCGGAACGCGACCAGTCCAAGTTACCATTAGCGGCGAAATATTTCGACCAGGAATTTATCCAATTAATTCACCAACGCCCCGTGTTGCTGATGCTTTGTTAATCTCCGGTGGTTCAACACTGAATGCAGACCTCCGACAAGTGCAAATACGCCGCAAGTTAGTTGATGGTTCAGTGGTTTCGCAAACCATTGATTTGTATGCATCGCTGCAAAATGGTGGTTCAATCCCTAATTTACGCTTACAAGACGGAGATGCAATCTTTATACCTCGTCGCGAAGTTGGTAATGAAGATGGTTATGACCGCAATTTGGTAGCACGTTCATCCTTGGCCACACCACAGATCAGAGTCCGAGTTTTAAACTATGCTGCCGGAGGTATTTCTACTCAAGCCCTGCCTAATGGTAGTACATTTGTGGATGCCTTGGGAGGAGTAAATCTCGATACAGCTAATCTCCGGAGTATCGCTTTGGTTCGGTTCGATCCCGAACGAGGTAGAGCCATTACTCAAAAACTAGATGCGAAAAAAGCTCTGGGAGGCGATGCATCTCAAAACGTGCCACTTCAAGATAATGATGTTATTGTTGTAGGCCGAAACCTTGTCGGTAGAATTACGAATTTACTGAGTACCATTACCCAACCCTTCTTTAATGTGCAATCTTTTCTCCGATTTTTTGATAACTTCGGTGGCGGTGGTTCTAATTAGGGAGATGGGGAGGTCGGGAGATGGGGAGATGGGGAGACGCGGGGACGCAAAGAGATGAATTAATAACCAATGCCCAATGCCCAATGCCCCATGCCCAATGCCCAATGCCCAATGACTAATGCCCAATGACTAACTATATGCCCTTACTATGACCCCACCAATTGTTAAGCGCTATCTTATTGCTTTTGAAAAATACAAGTGGATTGGACTAGCTAGTTTTTGTTTAGTTATAGCGGGGTCAACGGTGGTGGCTATGCAACCAGATCCACCTCCTAGCTACATAGCATCAGCGGCGCTGACATATAGTGGGCCACCTGTTTCTTTCTCTGCAACTGGTAGTGAAATCCAACAACAAGGAAAGGAACTAAATGAGGAAGTTTTACTATCAAATCAGATAATTGCAGCAGTGGCAGAGAAAGTAAATCTCAGGCCGAAACAACTCGGTGCAAGTATTGTCCTTTCTCTACCGAAGAAAAATCCCAGGACTGGAGATTTTGAAACTACTACTTTTGAACTGAAGTATGTAGATACTGACCCGAAACGAGCTATAGAAGTTTTGGCTGAATTGATGCAATCAATGGTCAAGTTGAGCAGTGATATCAATACGGGACGATTGCAAGCAATTATTCAAAAAATAAACGAGCGCTTACCACAAGCTAAACGGGAATTACAAATTGCTGAAAAGAGGTTGGAACAGTACGATCGCATTGAGCGTACAGCAATATTAGCAGCAGAAAATGGTAGTTTGCTCAGCGCCATTACTGCCAGCCAAAATCTCCAACGGCAAATTCAATTAACTATTTCTGGGGTTGATGGTCAAATTCGCAGTTTACAAAATAAGTTGGGCTTAACTGTTGGAGAGGCTTATATTTCTTCGGCTTTAAGTGCCGATCCCATTATTGCTAATTTGCGATCGCAAATTTATCAAACTGAATCACAAATCGCTTTACTCAGAAAAGATTTACGACTCGAACACCCAACCATGATTCAGTTGCTACGCCAAAAACAAGCTGCTGAAGAATTACTCCAACAACGTGCAGCTGAAGTTTTAGGCGGTAATGGAATGGCAGCTCCACTGCGGGGTGACATCGCTAGTATTCGCACTTCATCAAGTTTAGACCCAGCACGCCAACAACTGGCAAACCAAATGGTGTCTTTACAAACCCAACGGGAGACACTCCAACAACAACTCGCTCAAGAAATCCAACAAGAAGCACGGCTACGCCAAGAGTATTCTTTAATACCCAATAAACAATTAGAGCGATCGCGTTTAGAACAGGAGGTTGGACTCAAAAAAGCCATCTACGAACAAATGCAGGCCAAGCTAACGGATGCTAAAACCGCAGAAGCCGAAACAACCAGCAGCCTCAGCGTTGCCAGACGCCCCACAGTTACTCCTGATATTAAACCTCCCAAGAGTATACCTATTACCTTGGCTGTGGGTGGTATCTTGGGTGTGGTAGTTGGTGGTGGGGTGATATTTTTATTAGGATCGCTGGAAGGAACTTTCAAAACCAGAGAAGATATCCGCGAAAGCCTCAAACAACGAGAAGTGGCGCTGTTGGGAGAGTTGCCTTTAATGTTACTTGATGATTTAGACCGAGAATCAGTGCCAGTGGTACTTTCTCCAGAATCTCCCTACTTAGAATTTTATGAAAAGTTCCGTAGTAATCTGCGGCGCATTGGTGGTAAAAACTTAAAGGTAGTTTTAATTACTAGTACCAGCAGCCTAGAAGGTAAAACCGCAAGCGCTTATAACTTGGGTATTGCCTCTGCCCGTGCAGGCAAAAGAACTTTGATTATTGAAACAGATTTGCGATCGCCTTCTCGTTGCAACTCCCTGAAAGTAATTCCCGATCCCGACGCCACCATTGAACCCCTGCGTTATTACGCTGACTTGAGTGAATGTATTCGTTTAGTTCCTGATGTCGAAAATTTATACATTCTTCCCAGTCCTGGCCCCGTACGGCAATCTGCTGCTATCCTGGAATCTAGTGAAATACGGCGGCTGATGGATGATGTCCGCGAACGTTTTGATTTAGTAATTTTAGATACTAGTCCCTTAAGTTTATCTAATGACCCATTGTTAATCCAACCCTACAGCGATGGCATCGTACTAGTGGCGCGACCCCATTATACAGAAGAGAACATGTTAGGGGAGGCGATCGATCAATTGGTTGAATCAGAACTGGGGTTATTAGGAGCAATCATTAACGGCGCTGATATCGTCGTTACTCTACCTCCACCACCGTTTTCAGCTGAAGTAGAACCAGAAAATGTTCAAGAGTCAGAAGAAGTTTCAGCAGGTGCGAGTTGAATGGAGACTAGTGGTTCATCGCATTAGTTATGAAAGGTTCGTAGTAAGCACTTTAGTGCTTAAAAATCAAGGACTAAAGTCCTTACTACGAACATTTTTCCCTACAAAATTAATGCGATAGACCACTAGGGGAGATACAAAGATGGGGTGATGGGGTGAAACTACGTCCACCAACTCATCACTCCAAACTCCAAACTCCTAACTCCAAACTCCTAACTCCTAACTATTAACTCTTAATGCCCACCCCATTAATCCCTTCTAAACAACCCAAATAGAGGAGCCAGAATGATGCCAAAAACAAAACCACCGATGTGTGCCCAGTAGGCAACTCCACCACTTTCTACGCTCATGTTGGCGGCTGTTTGTAGGCTTACAAGACCGGATATGACATTTTGTACAAAGAAAAGTCCAATTATTACTAAAGCTGGTACTCGGATGGTGGTGATGAAAATCCCCAAAAAGACTAAAGTCATCACTCTAGCTTGGGGAAAACGAATAATGTACGCACCTAATACTCCGGAAATTGAACCACTTGCGCCTAATGAAGGAATCTCAGAATTAATGCCAATAAACCATTGGCACAATGCAGCTAAAGCACCACACGCCAAATAAAAAATTAAATATCTAAAATGGCCTAAACGCTCTTCAATATTGTTGCCAAAAATCCAGAGAAACAGCATATTTGAGATTAAATGCCACCATCCGCCGTGTAAGAATTGTGACGTAAATAAAGTTATCCATTCCTGAGAAAAATTGGTGGTTAACTGTTGAGGGATTACTGCATACTGACTTAAAAATAAATTCAATCGTGCATTTGACAGGCTCACCTCGTGAAGAAAAACTAAAATATTCATGCCAATTAACCCGTAGGTGAAATACGGGGTAATACGTGTGGGATTTTCATCGTAAAGAGGAAACACTGGTGTTTTTCCTAAATTATTAACTAACTGCAATATAGCTTGTATTACTAGCAGTTGTTGAGTCTAGGTATTTGAACTCATACCCAATGCCCTATTTTTAAGGCAGGTCTAATGTAAAATCCCACCCTAGAAAGAGTGGGATTGGCTTAAAAATAAAATTCTTCTAAACTTAACTATAACCAAGATTCTTCTGGGGATTTATCGCTGAATAAACCCAAGAGTGGCCCAAGAATTGCGCCGAAGATAAACCCGCCTGCATGGGCCCAGTAGGCAATACCGCCGCTTTCCATACCGATGTTGGTGGGTGTTTCAAGGCTAACAAGTCCGTAGAAGGCTTGTTCGAGAAACCAAAATCCCAGAAAGAAGTATGCAGGGACGCGGAAAGTCGGGAAGAAAAATCCTAAGGGTACAACACCAATAACTTCGGCTTTGGGAAAGCGAAGAATGTAAGCTCCCATAACACCTGCGATCGCACCACTCGCACCCAATGAAGGAATGCTAGAATCTTGACCGAAGTACCACTGGGTTAATGACGCTAAAACGCCACAAGATAAATAGAACAATAAATATTTGGCATGACCTAATTTATCTTCAACGTTATTACCAAAAATCCATAGAAACAACATGTTGCCGGCTAGGTGTAACAAACCGCCGTGCAAAAATTGTGAAGTAATCAAAGTCGCCCACTCTGGAACCGGTTGATGTAGAGAAATACCAGCAAAGCTTAAGGTAAGTTCGCTAGGAACCACAGCTGCAAGGTGTAAAAATCCATTTAATGCTCGTGGGGGAAGACTTGATTCATAGAGAAAAGCGAGGACGTTGGCAGCAACCAGTCCATAAGTCACATAAGGGGTAATTTTTGTAGGATTATTATCTCTAATGGGAACCACGGGCGTTTTTCCTGATTTTAAAGCACAAACTCTACATTACTGAATTTAACAAGTAGTTTCTTCTACCTCGTGGATAGATCTTGGTTGAACTAAAAGAAGAAGTAATTTCCCCTGACGTTGGAATTGCTTTACTACACTTTGTTTCGATCGCAATGACAATATCAGTGTTGCAGTGTAAGTCCTAACCTACTGTTATTCAGTCATGTGATAAATTTCCAACTAGAGAAAAAAGCAGCTTGACCGCAGTGCTGATTTTCTTCATCTAAAACGTTCCAAAGTATCGTATTTTCTATGTAAAAGCGTTTACCGTTGCTAGAGGTACGGATACCAGAATAATTAGAGATAAAGCCTTTATTTGCTGCTTCTGATAATAGGCGATCGCGTTCTTCTTGCACTACTTCTTCAGCAGATTTTCGGGAAGGCATTGTGATAAATTCTTCCCAAGAAAGCTCCCAAAGTTCTAATGCTTTGCGATTACCATAGTTAAAAATTGGATCTGACTCAATCCCATGAGAAACTAAGACAAAAGGTGCTTCAAATAATACATGTGCTATCTCCTGGGGTACACCATTTACATCCAATAAAGAATTTCCCGTCCAATGGCGAAAGCTGTTTATCAGGCGTTGACTGTGGCGAATAATTGCTTCTTGCTGCCAAGGAAATTTGATCATGCTGGTCATGAGAAAATTAATACATAGCACCAGAATTTAGTATGGCATGAAATAGTTTTTTACAATTAATGTTTGAGAAAATCAACAAGTCTGAAATTTGGAAAATTGCAAAAGGGTCTTGACGTACTCTCCCTAAAGCTGAAAATATGCTAATTAATGCATCAGGCTTGGTAATTTATGTTTTCTGCAAATTCACTAGAAAATCAACTCCAGCGCTGGAACGAAACTGTTCGCAATCAACCCCAAAATCCTAATGCTTATATTCGCCGAGGTATGGTTAAGTTTCAGTTGGCAAAAATTGATGAATCTATTGAAGATTTTGATATGGCAGAAAAATTAGATGAGCGTGTCAAACCATACCTCTGGCAACGTGGATTATCGTACTATTATGCAGAAAGATTTGGCCAGGGCGCTCAACAATTTGAAATAGATTTAACTGTGAATTTTCAAGATGTAGAAGAAACAGTATGGCGATATCTCTGCATAGCTCGGATTTCAGGTGTTGAAAAAGCACGAAATTCTTTACTAACTGTGAAAAACGACCCCCGGCCAGTGATGCGGCAGGTATATGATTTATATGCAGGAAATTGTACGTCAGATGATGTTTTAAATGTTGGTCAATCTCAAGGGACAAAGGGAAATTTTTACAGTCATCTTTATTTGGGATTATATTATGAAGCTGAAAATAATTTGGATTTGGCTAAGCAATATATAGTTAAAGCTGCTGATAATTACAAAATTGATGATTATATGTGGTATTTGGCGCAGGTACATAAAACACTGCGGGGATGGATATAGTTTAGGAATTAAAACCACCAAGGGCTTTCGTTTGCAAGCTGGCCTGAATTGTTAGGTTATAAATATGCTATTTAAGCATTTGTCGGTACAAGCGATCGCTGCTGAGAAAGAAAGTAAACTAAGGCAATGGGCGCTGACGTAACTGTGTACGCTCCAGAACTGTAAAACTTGCTTCTAATGATATGCCTTCCATACTCAGGAGGCGTAGCAAGTCTTCAGCAGGTTCCTCTGGTGAAGCAGGAAAATAACGGAAATAAACCACACCAACTGGCGATGGCATTCGCAGGCGGTAAATTAATTCACCATAATCTCGGTCAAATGTTAAAATAATTCGCCCCTCACGAACTGCGCGTGTCAAAACCTCAGAATCTTCTGCACCTGGCGCGTCTTCACTTCCATAGGCTACATCGTAACCACTAGAGCGCAAATATCTAACGCTCATCACAGGAAAGTTTTCATTTGCTAGAAACCGCATCATCCCGCCTCGGACAACAGCGGTAGGGTGTATAAAGATTCTTCACGCATACACTCTGCTGTAAAAGTAAATACTGCCCTTAGTGCTTCTGAACTTAGGGTAGGATAGTTTTCTAGCACTTGTTGTTGTGTCCATCCCGCAGCAAACAAACCCAACAAGAACTCTACAGATAAACGAGTTCCTTTCACAGTCGGCTTACCCAACAAAATTTTTGGGTCTGAATGAATGTACTGTCGCCAGTCCATAGTTTTTACTCCGACAAAACTACAGCTATTGTTGCACAAGATGATTTTTGTTTGGTTGCTCCGTAGATGCTTAATGCGATCGCTCACCTATTTAATTTTCGCTGGCTTCGGTTTCAAACTGGTTCATCAAAGTCATCAGGCAAAGGTAAAACAAAAGTTCCTTGTAAAATTCCAGAACGACGCTTTTGTTGTGCTGAACTTTCCTGAGAAGCACTCTTTGAATAATTCTCAACTAAATATTTAGCATAATGCAATAGTTCTTGTTTAAGTGAATCTGGCATTTGCTCTATTGTTTGTAAAATTTCTGCATCAATAGCCATGATTTCTCCTGAGAGGTTATTCTGCTGGTAATTGTCTGGTAAGTCATGGCAGGTATTTTTTTTCACATTTACAGCTTTAAGCAATCGATGAATGATTCACCTTATTTAAGGTAGCAAAAAAAGAGCGTTCTCTTAATTGCTATCCTGAATAAGTACTAACGTCCCAACATTTTATCCCGCAAATGTTTAATGCGATCGCGCAGTTTTGCGGCTTCTTCAAATTCCAATTTTTTCGCCGCTTCTTTCATCTGTGTTTCTAACAAAGTAATCAATTCTGGAATTTGTTCTAAAGGTAGTTCATCGAGATGTTCTTCTACGACTTTTAAGTCAGTTGCATTCAACCGTCGGGATACATCTAAAAAGGACAAAATCGCATTACTCGATTTTTTGGTAATTGGTTTTGGTGTAATTCCATGCAGTTTGTTATATGCCGTTTGAATCCCGCGTCGTCTGTCTGTTTCATCAATGGCTTTAATCATGCTGTCGGTTAAATTATCAGCATATAAAATTGCTTGTCCCTGGACGTGACGCGCAGCTCTACCAATGGTTTGAATTAAAGAACGTTCGGCTCGCAAAAAACCTTCTTTGTCTGCGTCCATAATTACTACTAAGGAAACTTCGGGTAAATCCAAACCTTCCCGCAGTAAGTTTACTCCCACCAAAACATCGAAGTGACCTTCGCGTAAGTTCTGTAAAATTTCAATTCGCTCAATGGAATTAATTTCAGAATGTAAATACCGCACTCGAATACTGTGGTCTTGGAGATATTCGGTTAAATCTTCCGCCATGCGCTTGGTTAATGTGGTAATTAACACGCGTTCGTGGCGGTCAATTCTATCTTTAATTTCTCCTAATAAATCATCAATTTGTCCTTCTGTGGGACGCACAGAAATTTCTGGGTCAATTACCCCAGTTGGTCGAATTACTTGTTCTACTATTTGATTTTCAGAAATTTCTAATTCCCAATTTCCTGGAGTTGCGGAAACAAAAATACACTGATTTACTTTTTGCCAAAATTCTTCTGCTTTTAAAGGACGATTATCAGCAGCACTAGGAAGTCGAAATCCATGCTCGATTAAAACTTTTTTTCTTGCTTGGTCGCCGTTATACATCCCCCGAATTTGAGGGACAGTCACGTGAGATTCGTCAATAACTAGCAACCAATCTTTGGGAAAATAATCAATTAAACATTCTGGTGGTTCTCCGGGTTTTCTGCCGGCTAAGTGACGGGAATAGTTTTCCACGCCATTACAATAACCAACTTGCTGCAACATTTCTAAGTCGTAGCGCGTTCGTTGGTCTATGCGTTGTGCTTCTAATAATTTTCCGGCTGTTTCTAAGTAAGCTTTTTGCTCTTTTAATTCGGCGGCGATGTCTTGACAAGCTATTTCTAAGCGTTCTTCTGGAGTAACAAAGTGACGCGCAGGATAAACATTTACGGCTTCTAAACTTTTGAGAATTTCACCTGTTACAGGGTCGATATAACGAATTGCATCTATTTCATCACCAAAAAATTCGACGCGAATAATTCGGTCTTCATAAGCCGGGCCAATTTCTAAAACATCACCCCGGACGCGAAATTTTCCCCGTCCCATTTCTAAGTCGTTGCGGCTATATTGCACATTTGTCAAATCCCGCAAAACTTGACGTTGATTTACTTCCATGCCTATCTGGAGGGGAATGGCAGCTTTGAGATATTCTGCTGGCATTCCTAAACCGTAAATGCAACTAATGGAAGCAACCACAATAACATCACGGCGTTCAAAAAGCGATCGCGTCGCTGAATGCCGCAACATATCTATTTCATCATTAATTGCCGCTGTTTTTTCAATATAAGTATCAGTGACGGGAATATATGCTTCTGGCTGATAATAATCGTAATAACTGACGAAATACTCCACTGCATTGTGGGGAAAGAATTCTCGGAGTTCGTTACAAAGTTGTGCGGCTAGGGTTTTGTTATGCGCCAAGACTAAAGTAGGTTTGCCAATTTTCTCAATTACTGCTGCTACTGAAAATGTCTTGCCTGTTCCTGTGGCACCCAGTAAAGTTTGGTAACGATTGCCAGCTTTGATACTAGCACTGAGTTGGGCGATCGCTTGCGGTTGATCGCCTGTGGGACTAAAAGGAGCTTGAAGACAAAATTCTGTCATACAGTTTTGCTGAAAATACCCTGCCTGATTGTGACGATTTCACGCCCTATATATTGTAGCTCGCTAATTAAACTACGAAATATTCATAATCCTTTACAAAATTTTACTCTTACAATTTACTTATGTATAAGTTTTAAAGATTCTTATATCTATATGAGGATTTTTAAGGTTAAACTTTGATACATAGGAAAAATTCATCTTTCCTTAATTATTGTAAAATTCAATTAATAAACCAGAGGTATTCAGTTATGGCTGTTAGCAGTGGTGCTAAAGCAATCAATCCTCGGCAGAAGTACGCAAAACTGAAAGGGGAAACTACAGTGGAAGTTGAAAATCACCAAGGCGAGAATGTGAATAAGGATCAAGTCGAGCAAACTAGCGAACAGTCAGCACCAGAAACTCGTGGAACACTTACCATTGCTGGAGTTCGTCCCATAGGCAGTAGCGACTTGCAAGTTGCGGAAAAACTTTCAATTTCTGGAGTGCGTCCCGTTAGTACCAGTAATTTGGAAGTTGTGGAAACCTATAACGCAATGGGTATTCGTCCAATTGGTGCTAATACATTCAAAGTCGTTGAAAGTATTAATCTCTCTGGTATTCGTCCAGTTAGCTCAAGTTCCTTAGTAGTAGCCGAAAGCTATTCAATATTTGGTAACCGTCCAGTGGCATCAAACGATATAGACGACTCTGCAAACCTCATGGGTTTTCTGGATTAAACCAAAAGAATATCCCCATAACTTGATTCACCCAGTTTCTTTACGGAACTGGGTTTTTTATTTGTATTTGTCTACGTCTTTTAGCATAGGTAACTAAGCTTAATTCATTTCAAATTGTATTTAAATAATAGCTAGGATGTTTACTGCCATTACTTTTAACAATTTTGAATTTTGAATTTTGAATTTTGAATTCTTTAATATACCTTGTGGTGGAAGGCTTTGCTAAAAACCTTAAGTTAGGGTGTAAGGGTAATAACAAAGAATTTCAAAGTTAATTTATAGCTTTGAAACAAACTTTCGATAAAATAAACAGGAGTATCCAATGAGTTTAGAAGAACGCGCTAAAGCTGCTGCTAAGAATATTGAAGGTAAAGCCCAAGAAGCAGCAGGAAATGTGACTGGCGACCCAGAAGATAAAGCCGAAGGTAAAGCAAAGCAAGCTGAAAGTGAAGTGCGTCACGGCATCGAAGACGTAAAAGACAATATCAAGAAAAAGATTGATTAGAGTGCATATTTGTTAGCAAAAGCTTTCAAAAGAATCAGGTGCATCGAAGTTTTGTAAAACAGGTATGAAATGTCTAGGAGCTAACTTAAACTCATTTTAAACTCCGTCTATCAAGGAGCAAAATAGTATTAATTTGGCTTGTAGAACTTATGTAGAGACGAAACTAATCACGTCTCTACACTCTTTACACTTTAGTTTAAATTTATTATAGGAATTATGCTTAATGGGGTGAAAAAAATCACTCTGAGATAGGAAAACTCGATTCCCTACTCCCCATTCACTAACTACCTAAATAATTTCATCAATCAAATTACATTGCTATAACTATTTAACTTGTTACTCAAGGCGTTTGATTAGGAGCGAAAATAATGAGTCTACTGCAACAAAGTCGCAAAATATTAGCGACTTTAGTTTTAATAGTAGTTCTGATGATAACTACTGCTTGTGCTGGTGGTACGGTGTCAAAAGTTGACCGCACAGCAAACCCGCCCGCAGTTGGTAGAGATGTAGCTTATGCAGAGTTAGAACGTGGTAATAGCCCAAAAGGACAAACTTTTGGTAATTGGGTTGTGCAAACATCAAGAGGATTAATTCAAGACGCTTATGTTCGTGATAACAACAAATTAGGTGTTGTAATTTCTCCTCAAGTTCGTCCTAACGAAGTCCGACCATTAGCAAAATCCTTAGTTCAAGGTTTTCGCAAAAACTTCCCCAATCAAGACTTGAAAGTTTTGATTTATAGCCCTGACAAGCAATTAATTTTGACCACTGATTATGACGTTCAGACTAACCAAATCAAGTATAGTTAATGGCTGAATTTGTAACCCAGACAATCAGTAAATTGTAGAAATACGATTCATTGCATCTGCATGAAGTTAGAAAAATTGAACCATAAAAAAGGAAATTAAAAAAATGACAAGTAACCAAGAATATAGACGCCAAATTATGCAAGATTTGGCGCAGGGAAATGTAGAATCTCTGGATGAACCGACAGCCAATTCCACAACCGAATATCAAAACTTTGATGATTTCGCTCAACGCACAACAGCAGATCAACGTAGACAGTTATTTGGTCAAACTTTGCATCCAGATAGAATTCCTGCAAGCCAAATGGAGCCGGAATTACAACAGGCGATCGCCAAAATTAAACCAAACGAACGCGATGATGTAGCAAGGGGTTTTTTCAAACACTTAAAAGAAAGAGGATTAGATGAACGACATCTAGAACAACAGTTGGGTCTTTCTACACATAATCCCAACCGTATGAATGCTGATGATGTTAGCAAACTCGCCTCTTTTGTCTATCACAATCATCCAGACATTTTCCGCGAAGTATTGGCAGATCAACCAGCCATTATCAAATTTCTCAGTAATCCTGTGGTGGCAGGAATTATTGGAATTGCAGCTGCAAAATGGTTAAGCAGTCGCAAATAAATTCTGAGTTCTTACTTCCTTTTCGCTCAAAGAATACCTCAAATTTTTAACTAAAACTCATAGCGCTTGGTGGCAGTCTACCGCCAAAGAGGCAAAGGAAAAAGAGGTAATTATGAAGTATAGCAGCCAAGAAGCAGTAGGCAACAGGCAATAAGGAAAGAAAGTCTCTTGGTGTCTGGGTTTTACTGTCAATTTATGTCCTAAACTATGCTTCGACTGCTATGAGGGAGTAATTTGTTGTGTTGCGTAACAAAGTATGGTGGGTATAACCCACCTTTTTTTTGCCTATCTGACTTGAAAATATACTATGATGCCAAGTTGGCATAGGAATTATTAGACCTATTGCAAAAGTTACTTTTGCAAGAGGGGGGAAAGGGAAAAGGGTTTTTATTTGCCCTTTCCCCTTTACCCCTTAACCTTTTCCCCACTTCTCTTTGAAGTCTATTGTTTAAAATTCTGGAACTTTCTGGCAAAAGCTTTTAATCCAAAATCCAAAATCTCAAATTCAAAATTAATATGAGCTTAACTCTTTATTTTCTCCGTCACGGACAGACAGAATGTAGTCGTAATAATTCCTTTTGTGGTTCTATAGACTCAGAACTCACCCCAGAAGGGTTGGAAATGGCCAAAGCTTTTGCAGTTGCATACAGTTCCACACCTTGGACAGCTATCTTTTGTAGTCCTATGAAGCGAACTGTGGAGACGGCAAAACCTTTATATCAAGCCATAGGAATGGAACCAGAACTCAGGGATGGTTTGAAGGAAATTAATTATGGCGAGTGGGAAGGAAAAACCCCAGAAGTAATTAGCCGTGATTATCACGATGATTATATTCGTTGGTCAGCAGATCCGGCTTGGAATGCACCAAATGGTGGAGAAATGGCAGGTACAATTGCTTATCGCGCCATGCAAGTAATTGAAGAAATCAAACAAAATTATAGTAGCGGTAATGTTTTAGTAGTATCTCACAAAGCAACTATCAGAATTATTGTATGTAATTTACTAGGAATTGATGTCGGACGCTTCCGGTTTCGTTTGGGATGTCCTGTAGGTTCAGTAAGTGTTGTAGAATTTACCTCCCACGGCCCGTTGTTAAAGGTTTTGGCAGACCGTACTCATTTGGATGAACGTTTGCGAAACTTGCCAGGAACCTGAAGAGGACGCAAGCATGGGGAAAAGCATTTCCTAGTCTGCTGAGGTACAAATCTCTGCATACTTCTGACTTGTAAGTAGGGAACAGGGAACAGGGAACAGGGAACAGAGAACAGATAACACATAATAACTACTTACATGCATGGTTACGTTGCGCGTAGAAAATGGTATTGAACTCTCCACAAAAAAATGAAGCTTGAGTGGAAATTTGTCAGCAGATTAAAGCCGCAATTCTTCGATAGAAGATAGAGAAACTTTTCTGCTTGTGCCTTCCCACTTCCAGAGCTATTCCCGCATCTGAAAATTACTGTAACTAGCGGATATTAACTTCTTGTAAGTAATTTACTTCCTGAAGATATTTAATTTTTGTATTGGAGTTTTGAGAGACAAAGGAATTTATTCTTTTTCCAGAATTTACTTTTTGATATTCAGCCAGTATGCGTTGCTTGCGAGTATATTCATTTAATTTAACTTGAGCTTCCGCATAAACTAAAGTATCACTGGGAATATTTTTAAGCAACTTGATAGCACTATCAAAATTACCAAGAGATGCTTGATAATAAGCTTTATTTAAAAAGTAAGCTGCTCTGATTTGCCGCTTGCGATGATATTCAGCTAATTTGTCTTGGACTATAGCGCCAGCAGAACTTTCTTTAGGAATTTGACGCAAGTATTTTAATGCTGTTGAAAAATCTTTTGTGCTGGCACTTTCGTAGGCTTTCGCTAATAAATCTTCGGTTTGTGCTTGAATATTAATGTATGCTTGTTGAACTAATTTATCTGTTTTAGATTGCCAATATAAAATATCTGGAACTTGACGGGCTGCATCAATGACATCTGACCATCTACTTTCATAATAAGCAGTTAAAGCTAATTGATATTGTTGTGCAGCTACTTGCCATTTCCCTTGCCATTCTTCGATTGTAGCTTGAGCTTCTGGATAAATATTGCTGTGGGAAGGAATTGATTTAGCGAGTGAAATCGCTTCTTGTAAATCCCCTGCTTGATATTCTTTTTTGGCTTGAGATAAAGTCTCTGTTTCTGGATTATTGGGTGAAGTATTAACTAAAGAATATATACTAAATCCCATTAACAAAGAATTCGCCGCTAATCCGACTTTCATTCCTGTGAATAACGGCGATAGTTTTCCAGAATTAGAATTCTGGGAATCATCTTTTATATCTGGTGTTAATATTTGTTTTGGCTCAGGTTCCCAGATAGTTTGTTTAAGAACCCGCAGAACTTCACCCGCAGACTGAAAACGTTTTTGGTAATCGTAGCGGATCATTTGGCTGAGAACGGCAGCTAAATAATCATTAACTGGCGTATTTGCACAACGCCAAATAATTTCATTTGTATAAGGATCGACTTTTAGTTGGAGTGGTTCTAGCCCTGTTAACGCTTGGATAGCAATCATTCCCAAAGCGTAAAGGTCGCTATTTGGTTGTGTTTCGCCAATAAATTGTTCTGGTGGTATGTATCCCAAGGAAGTAACGGGAATTCTATGAATAGGTAATTCTGCACCTATACCAAAATCAATCGATTGAATTGAGCCAAAATCAATTAACACTAACTTGCCATCAGCAGCACGTCTAATTAAATTTTCTGGTTTAATATCGCAATTAATAACACCTTGGGAGTGAACAAATTCTAGAATACTTAAAACATCTAATAAAAATTCTACAACTTCCCTTTCACTCCACACAGACCCCCACTCTTGATTAATTGGTAATTCCGCAGTCAGGGCGTGTCCTTCAATATATTCTTGCACCAAATAAAATCGCTTGTTTTCTTCAAAACAGGCGATGAATTCAGGAATTTGCTGATGGCTTCCTAAAAGCTTCAGAGTTTCAGTTTCAGTTAAAAACAATAGCCTCAGTGTGTCCAAGTAATTGGATTCAAAACTGTTAGCTTTGATCTCTTTAACTACGCATTTGGCTTTATCTGGGTAATTTACATCTACGGCAATGTATGTTTGTCCAAATACCCCTGCACCCAAGCTTTGGACAATTTGGTAGCGGCCTTGTAATAATTTACCAATTATGTGGTGAATCATAACCTGGTTACTCAGTGAGTCATTTTATTTAGTTTTTCTGACATTACCTCTTAATTTCCGGAAAACATGAGAGATTAACATCCTTCACGTTGACGGTTGACGGTGTTGGGGCGGTGAGGGAGAGAACCAACCCTTATAAAATAAACTACAGTTGAGACGTTAACTATGACTCGACAACCTTATGACCAGTTTTCAAAACAGTTTTTACAAGAGTTACTTTCACCGTTGGGGGAGGTAGAATTAAACAAAGAAATTACTGACGAAGTTCGTCAAGTAGATGTACTATTTTCCCAAACAGTAACATCTTCCCAACAAGTGGAATCACTGGGATTGCTAGGAAGGATAGCCACTAATACTAGTACGGCGTTGCTAGAACCATTTCGCAACCAGCCTAGCAAGACAGAAGTCCGAAACTGTCTTCTGAAATTGCTCTATGCTCTTGCAGATTCCCAACGCGAAGCCAAGCGTCAGAAAATCAGTTTACCGGAAGCTAATTTAGCACAATTGTGGATTTTAGCTCCTAGTGCTTCTGATAATTTGCTCAACAGTTTTGCAGCTAAACTAGAGCTAGAAACCTGGACTAATGGTGTTTACTTACTGCCGGAATCTTTAAGGACAGCAATTGTAGCGATTAACGAACTACCTATAACTGATGACACCTTGTGGTTAAGGATTTTAGGCAGAGGTGAAACACAACGCCAAGCTGTTAGTGAATTATTGGCACTCCCAGAAAACAATGTTTTACGAGAAAATACTCTCAAACTGATTACTAATTGGCGAATAATTCTAGTTCAACAACAACATTTAACAGACGAAGAGATGCCTAAGCCAGGAAGTCACCCTCCTGACTCGGCTACAAAACCGTGCATGAATCTTTCGATTCACACGGCTCC
>NZ_JACKZU010000359.1:0-8402 GCF_014222165.1 Nostoc sp. 2RC | reverse complement strand
CCTTTCCCCCTTCCCCCTGCGTCTAATTTCCACTCAAACTTTTTCTAAATTTTCCCGCATCGCCAGACATCGGGCATGATTCACACCCCGAACTCCTTCACAAATTTGTAATGCTTGCAAATAAAGAGATTTGGCTTGACTATAACGCCCCGTTTCCCGATAAATTTCGGCTAAATTATTCAGACTTTCGGCAACATTCGGATGATTTTCTCCCAACAACAGCTTATCAAGTTCTAACGCTTTGATACATAAAGGTTCCGCCTCTTGATAGCGTTTCTGTTCCCGATACAAATAACCCAAAGCATAGATAGTATCTGCTAAAAGTGGATGCGCTTTTTGTAATACGCGTTGCTTCAGTTCCAAAGATTGCAAAAACAAAGATTCTGCTTCATCGTAGCGTCCTTGAGCGCGGTAGATTAAACCTAAATTATGCAAATCTGTCGCCACATCAGGATTCTCTTCGCCTAAAAATTGCTTGTCTAATTCTATAGCTTGTTGCGATAAAGGTTCAGCTTCATTGAAGCGTCCTTGATGGTAATAAAGTAGGGCTAAATTATTTAATATCAACGCAACAGAAGGATGATTTTCACTCAGTAAAACCTTAGCAATTTCTAAGGAGCGCAGATACAAAGGTTCTGCCTCATCATAACGCCCTTGTTCATCATATAATAATGCTAAATTATTCAGACTAGCCACAACATCAGCATGATTTTCTCCCAACAAATTTTTCCTTAATTCCAAAGCTTGTTGATAGAGAATTTCTGCTTTGTTATATTGTCCCGTAGATTTATAAATTCCTGCCAAATTATTCAAACTAGTAGCATAAGCGGGATGATTTTCACCTAATAGGCGTTTTCTTAATTCCAAAGCCTGTTGATATAGTGGTTCAGCTTCGCTGTAGCGTCCTGTTGCACGATATAAACCTGCTAAATTGTTGAAACTAGCAGCTAAGTCTATTTGCAAACCTAATTCATTTTGCAATTCAATAGCTTGACGCCAATACTTGATTGCTAATTCTTGTTCTTCTTGATAATTTTGAGACTCACCTCGTTCTAATCTGCTGCGGTAAATATCACCCAATCTAGAATATAAAGTAGCTAAGCTAGGGTCTTTAGTTCCTCGTTCGTGTTCGATATTATCAATTAGCCTTTGTAAATCTTGGATGGGCAAGAAGAAATGATTATTTTCATTAGTATCTGTGCCAGCTAATTCTGTATCTCGAAAAACAAAACGTATAGGTTCTAATTCTTTACCAGCAATAGCGTTAGTTTTTTTAGACACAAATCGAAATACACCATTCCGCCAACTCCAAAAATCAGGAGCTTTTTTACTCAAGTTAACTAAAATTTGATTAGTTACCCAAAGGACAATTGTAAAAGGAAAATCACGCAATCCTTCCCTTGTCCATTGTAAATAACCAAAAAATTTCTCCTGTTCTGATTGTTCTTGTCCTAATCTGAGGAAATAAAGTTGTTCTGCACCCGTGACAGTAATTATCGCTGGTTGACGCTGACGCAGATATTCTTCTTGTTCTACGAGTTGGTTGAGGGCAGCTTTTAAACTTGGTTCATGGCGTGCTAAGATTACCCGATATGCACAAAAATTCAGTTGAAGTTCGGCTTCATATCTAGCAATAATTTCATCGCGAAAGCCGGGATCGTCACAAACCGCAATTAATAAATTTAATCCTTGGGTTTGAGCTTCAATAGAAACAATTAAATCATCATAAGCATCTTCATTTTCTCCCTCATCATCTAACAAATCTTCATTGGACATTAATAGCTCCCTGCCTTTTCAAGCTTTCGATAATAATTGGATGAACATCGTACCATGTTTCTTCAGTGCGATATTCTAGAACGTATAAACTATGTAGTAAATCTAAAAATTCAGGTTGTTTGGGGTCATTGGGCATAAATTGTTCGTAAACACTTTGTAAAATATCAATATCAACTTTTCCTAAACTGATAGAAAAATCATTGCGAATTTTATTGATTGCTTGGGCGAGAATTCCATCGTCAATAATAACTTCCGCGTTGGGATTGCGTCGAATCATCCGCAAACAAATACGGCAACATTCTTTAGAAATGCGAATTAATTCTCGTAATACGCCCCCACTGTAAATTACAATTTTTTCAGCGGTTTCTGGTGCTATTAATTCACTGGCAATGCGCTTGTGTAAAACTTCACCGAGAATCTTTGTTGCTTCTGCACGTGGTTGAGCATGAGGAAAGCGATTTTTACCTTTGTCAAAAATTTTTAGGACAGGCATTGCTACAATTTGGTCGTTAGTTTCAGTGGCAATGATTGTACTAATAAAAGTTTCTCGTAAAACTGCAATTGGTATTGTGTAGATAATCCGAAAATTCGGTTGGCAAAGAGCTTTAATATTATCTTTGTAAATTTCATTCACTCTGCCTAAATCCAGTTTATCTAAATCATCAATGATGACTAAAACATCTTGTTTAGTCGCAGCTTGAATCAAAGCCGCAATTTCGTTAATTCTTGCCACTAAATCTGAAATTTTGCGCTCAAACTCTTGTTTAATTTCATCCCGGACGCTAGCATCAGCTTTTAATTTAGAACTAATTAACTTGAGTAAGTCAAAACCTATCTCAGCCTCTACTTGCCAATTTAATTCTTCAGTGCGAGTCCGAGTAGCAAACCATTTATAAAGAGCCTCTTTAGTACTTTGAGGAATATCAACTTGGCGCGCTTCTGCTTCCGCCATTAAATTGACTGCAATCGCAAAGAGAATATTAATATGGTTCACTGCTGACATTTCAATTTTGTCAGCAATGGAAAATAGAACAACAAAATACTTATTTTGAATCTGCCTGCTAAATTCAGCCAACAAAGTTGACTTACCACAACCGCGATGTCCTGTAAAGACAATTTTGCCATCTTTATTGGGACTGTCTTCAACTAATTGGTTGAGGTCTGCAATTAAATCATCACCATATTCGACTCTAAATCTTTCCATTTCGTTCCGTTCCATTAACGGAAATAGTTCGAGATTGCTATATGCTGACTGAAAGGAATTTAATAATTCTTGAGACATTAGATTGTGCCGTAAAAGTGCTAGCTATTCATATAATGCCTCATCATTTTTGTTGTTAAAGCTCAGGCAATGTCTAGAAAAGATGATGCCGATTTTATTGATAAATATTTGTCAATTAATGATTACTAAGTAACTTTTATATGATGTCTTAAAAAATAGATGCTCTCTACCAAAATATCAACCAATAAACAAGTAACATACCTGAATCATGCATCAGGTTAAATAATAGATTATACATCAATTCATTAAATATCAATAATAGATTATACAAACTTGATAGTAAAAGTTACTTAATAAATCAAGAAAATAAAATTTTCAGTTATAAAAATAAGTTTTTGGTGTGGTTTGTTGATTAGGGCGCAATGTCACTTACTGAAAGCTATTTTTAGGTAAATAGACGATACTCTAGGGCGACAACAGTTACATTCAATTCTAGATTGTAGCTAGCCTAACACGGTTAAAGGGGAAAAGAAAAATACCAAACCTTTCCCCTTCCCTTTTTCCGGACTGCTGCAAGAAGTCTACTTTATTGACTAAAAAATATCAGGCTAAAATCCTTACTGCGAATTTCTTCCTGAAATATATGGAGAAAATCCCAAATTATTGATACATAAATCATTGTTTATTTACTTGTGTTCTATTTGTGAATATGAGATGATTATTTACATTTAATACTGTTAATCGACGTATTTACAGTATTTAACTGGTAAAACAGACGGATATCTGTATTTTGTAACCTCGAATAAAGGCTGCACAATTTGTTTTGCCGACTTACACAAGAGCCTTATTCGATAGTAAGGAGTGTAGATGTGAATTTAAGATATTTATTGTCCAAGTTGAAAAAACCGAAGTTATTGACTTTGGCAGCAGTATTTTTTGCTGTTGTGTTGATTGTCCCGTTATTACCTTTTTCTGCATTTTCCGCTAGTCCTCGTGCTAATATTCAGTTTGTTTCACCAAATTGGGTTATCGAGAATTCCAAAAATGCAAATTTGCGAATTCTGGATGTGCGAAACTTTCCTCTCGACTATATAGAAGGACATCTTCCTGGGGCAGTAAATATTGCTGATACTGCTTTTCGCGGCCCCAGACAAGGCTTACCCGTGCAGTATTGGAACAATGAAAAACTAGCACTAATTTTTGCGAATTCTGGATTAACAAATAACAGTCGGGTTCTTGTATATTCAGATGACAGAGATGTTTTAGGGGCAACAATGGTTGCTTATTTACTAGAACGTGCTGGACTGAAAGATATTGCTGTATTAGATGGTGGTTACACAGGTTATAAAGCTACTCAAGATGTAACCAAAAAATTTCCTAAATATTCAGTGGGAAAATTCACACTTAGGGATAATCCTTCTGTGCGAGTGAGTTTAAATGATGTGAAAAAACTCATTAGCAAACCAGGAGTAACCTTTATCGATCCCAGACCAGAAAAATTATTTCGGGGTGAGGAAAATATTTGGATACGTAACGGACACATTCCTGGTGCGCGGAATATTCCTTGGGTGACATTTGTAGATGCTCAAAATCCTCACAAATTAAAGTCATTAGAGGAGATTAAGAAAATTCTCGCCGATAAAAAGATTAATCCTTCAAGTGACATTATTATTTCTTGTAGCACCGGCAGAGAAGCAACATTACAATATGTCGTTTTAAAGCATCTGCTTGGCTATCAAAAAGTCAGGGTTTATGAAGGTGCTTGGACTGAGTATAGCACTCAGAAGGATTTACCAGTGGCTACTGGAGAGGAAAAATCAGCTTAATAGCAAATCAGGAGAAATGTATGAAATATGCAATTTTGTTCGTTGCAGCAGCAATTACAATCTTGGGGCCAGTAGATGTATTTGCTAATAACAATCAAGATCAAGATAGCTTAGTAAGTTGTAGAAGAAGTAAAGACCAATCTCCAGTAAATTCTACAAGCGATCGCTCAGGAGCATAGTAACAAAATCTCCCGCTAAAATGTAAATTATTTAGCGGTGAGATTATCAATATTTTGCACTCAAACTGAGTTATTCAGGAAAGAACACGAATGTCCGCAACTCGATACTCTCCCGTGGAGGTGCATTTGGGGGGCTGGTGGGGTCTTCAAATCCCGTATGGAGTGCAAAGCGGGCGCGTCCGTCTTCTGCGGAGTCGAAACACTTAATCAATACCACTTCGTTCCTTTGCATTTGTGGGAAGTAGTACCATTGATGTTTTGGATTATAAGTGACGGCGTAGGTTTCCCCAATGCGATCGGGGTATATGAGATCGTTCACTACCAAGTCTGTTGGTACAACACTTTGGGCATCACATAGTGTTAGTGGTGATTCTTGAATTGTGTCACCAATTCCTCGCCAAACATTGATAATCGCAAACCGTCGTTGTAACAGGCTATCAATGTTATCTATACCCTGTGCAACTAACTCTCTGCGGGCGCGTCTATGTCCCCCTGAAGTACTGAAGTCATTATGTACGCGCTTCACAGGTTCCCTAATGCCACTATTGATATCCTGCTTCATCAATGTGGCGTTACGCAAGGTGCAATCAAATATCACTACCTCAGTTGCACCAGTGGCTTCTTTTAATAACTGTTTTGCTTCTGGGTAATAAACTTGACGTACCTCCTCTCGATCGTAAAAGTTACGGACGCTGGTATTATGCTGGGTAAATGCAAAACCTTCTCGGTCTAGCGAAATATTTTGTGCGATGGAACGAGCATTGTAAATTGGCACTTTGTATGACTGATAGTTGCCATTGGAACGAACAACACCTGATGGTGGTTCATAAGCATAGCTAAAAAGCTTGTCTGTAGTTGGCAACAGGTAACTGAGGTTAGCCTCTACAGATGGCAAATCCTCAACAATCGGCCTGTCTAGAACTTGGCTATTTAAGCTCATAAGTCATACCATTTGTAATTTTGTGATTAGACCTAAGTTCAAAAAGAAAGCAACGAAGGAGAGACAAGGAAAGGTTTGTCTCCTTTATTTGGAACACAACAGACGTGGTTTCTGGGAACTCCAAAAAATAAACAGCAACTTCGGGTGGTTGAATGTTGACTGTGAATTATTAAGGATCAACAGTCTTCTATGGAATTTTTACTTGGAAGTCCCTAAATAGTTATCTCTGCATCATCATTACGGAGATATGAATAATTTAGCTTTAGACTACTGGCTTTATTATAAAATACAGTTTATCTACCGAGTATAAGGTGTTTATTTTAGGAGTATTGCATGGGCTTAAATAAAATTCAAGCCCTTAGACAATAAAATTAGGACTTAGGCAACGCCGATATTGGATTTCTAAGAGAAGTCGGGAAAAGGGGAAGGGGGAAAGGTTTGGTATTTTCCTTTTCCCCAATTTAAAGATCCATCCCTTTGACCACAAGAGTACAAACAGCAATTGATTGCACTCTTACTCCATGAGCTGCGCTCACAAGGAACAATAAAAATCAATCTTCTCATGCCCAATGCCCAATGCCCTATTTTCAAGGCAGGTCTATTGTCATTGCGATGGAAACAAAGTGTAGGAGAACAATCCCAGTGTCAGGAGAGATTACTACGCCATCGCTCCTAATGAGGAAATTACATTATTTTTGCGTCATTCGTGAAAATCTATCGATGCGCGGGGCGTACATCGCGGCAATTTGCAATCAAAAAGCCCCTGGTCAAGTCAATACCAGGGGTATCCATCTTTATTCCCTGATATATAGAATGGCATCTGCATGTCTATGATAGATAGCTAGTTATGCAATATTTTCATAACATCAATTACATTTTTGCAATCAGATTGGCAATTGGCGCAAAAACTCAGTAAAAAGGCTTAGCACTGAGCTAAGCCTTAATATGTTTAGTGCTAAAAGAGACATCGAAATTAATTTAAACTGAGTTTACAGACAGTTCATCTTCCTATAGGATGTGTCCAAGTATTCTAAAAACTGCTAAGCAATTACCTAATAATTTTTAATAAAAGGCTTGGCTAGGCCAAGCCTCTATATATACCAAGCATTTACTACACCAAGATTAATTTAGACTTACTCTTACTTTAGTTCATCTTCCTATAGGCTGTGTCCAAATATTGAAAAATTTGATATACAATTTTTTGGTTACTGAATAAAAAAAAGGTTTGGCTCTAAACCAAACCTGAACAATTGCTGTGCTTAACAACGTACTAAATTAATTTAGTTCTACTCTTTCTACAGATCATCATCCTAGAGAATGTGTCTAAATATTGTGAAATTTGGTATTTATTTATTTTGTAAAAATATTGACTATTTCAATTTCAGCATATATAAAAATATACAAGTATATAGTCCTAAAGTATGAAAAATAGTTCATCAATTCATAAACTATTTTATACTAAAGGTTTATGCGGTGGAGTGCTAAGTTTAAAATAACTCATCTTCAATTTGAAAAGTCTCATTACCACTCTGTACTCACCAATACCACTTGCTACAAGTCTCTTAACTCCACTCCGAACCCAAATTACTCCTATTTGATTGGGTGAAAATAACTCTGTACAGCCATATTCTCTGAAACCCTTTTACCTTACTACACAAATAATTTCAGATATCAAACCGGATTCCTATATCTTTGATTGAAAGTTAGTATAAATTCAAAAATGAAAGCAGATTAATGGATGCATACCTGTGTCAACGGTAAGCGCAAAGATAATTTCTAAGAGATAGATTTTAAACACTATCTTTAGTTCATATTCACATTTGAAAAAAAAACCCTGGATATTATTCCAGGGTACATACACGTTTTTCAGGCATTAACAGGCTGAATATTAACTCTAGAAAATAGTTTATTCTACTATCTAAAGAATGATACTAAGACCCCTATACATATGATATATGTAGTTTTTTGTTGCATAATCCAGCTATACATAACAAATTTCAAAAAATATGAACTAGCCTATCTGTGTCTCAGAGTTAGGCACAGAGCCTATTTGAATTATAAATTAAATTATCTAGTATTTGGGGATACTAAAAAGTAGTATTTGAGAACTTTTTTATGACTTTAGTAGGGTATCAAACAGATTAGCAGTTGGTATCGCTGTTTTATTGATACAGAATTATCGTTAGAGGTGATGGAGTAGGTATCTTACTAGCTAGTTAGAAATTTTTGGCGAATTACTGATGAAAAAGGCATGGCTAAAAGCCACGCCTCCTATATACCAAGTGTTTACCATACTTAGCTAATTTAAGATTAGTTTTATTTCAGTTCATCTGTCTATAGTGTGTTTACAAAATTTTTAGAATCTGTTGATAAATCAATATTTTTAAGACATAAAAAAAGTATTTTGTCTAGATATAAATCCAAAAAGATAATTTTATATGATTTATAGAAAAATATAC
>NZ_JACKZU010000358.1:0-8415 GCF_014222165.1 Nostoc sp. 2RC | reverse complement strand
AGACACCGTTCGACTTGCATGTGTTAAGCATACCGCCAGCGTTCATCCTGAGCCAGGATCAAACTCTCCGTTTTGTTTGAATCGTTTGCTTTTAGCTCTTTAGCTGCGCTTTTTTAACCCCAGCTTGGTTATCTTATTTACTTGACGCAGACCACTTGTTGTATAATGGCTTTCAAACTATAATATTTTCATGGTTCCGTGTCCCAGTCGCGTCGCTCTTTGGCTTCGCTCTCTCTGGCACTTATTCAATATAGCTAACCCTTCTTAGAGTGTCAACCTCTTTGACCACTTTTTTTTGACCTTTTTTTTGAACCTTCTGAAATTCCCCACAGTGCAGGGTTGTGAGCAACAATGGTTTATGCAATGTGCTGACTAAGGAAGGATAAAGCGTGAATTTTCAGTCGGTAATAGCTTTGTTGCATCAGTTTTGGAGCGATCGCGGTTGTTTGATCGCTCAGCCTTACGATATTGAGAAGGGAGCAGGCACTAAAAATCCCCAAACATTTTTAAGAGCATTGGGCCCGGAACCCTGGGCTGTAGCTTATGTTGAGCCGTGTCGTCGTCCTACAGATGGGCGCTACGGTGAAAACCCGAATCGCTTTCAACACTATTACCAGTACCAAGTCTTAATTAAGCCGTCGCCAGACAATATTCAGGAGATTTATCTTGATTCATTGAGGGCTTTAGGCATTCGTCCTGAAGAACATGATGTACGGTTTGTGGAAGATAACTGGGAAGATGCGACGGTGGGAGCTTGGGGTACTGGTTGGGAAGTCTGGTTGGATGGGATGGAAATCACTCAATTTACCTACTTCCAACAGTGTGGTGGAATTGATTGTCGCCCTGTGTCAATTGAGATTACGTACGGATTAGAGCGTTTGACGATGTATCTCCAGCAAGTGGAAGCAATTACTAAAATTCAGTGGACAGATAGCATTACCTATGGAGACGTTTTTCTCCAAAACGAGATTGAGCAAAGTACCTATAACTTTGAAGCGTCGAATCCTGAGTTACTGCTGACGCTATTTAACTTGTATGAGCAAGAAGCTACGCAACTAACAGAGCGAGGATTGGTTTTGCCAAGTTTGGATTATGTAATGAAGTGTTCGCACACATTCAATTTGCTGGATGCTAGAGGTGTAATTTCAGTGACGGAGAGAACTCGTTACATTGCTAGGATTCGTCACTTAGCACGTAAAGTTGCTCATTTATATGTTGAGCAAAGAGAAAAGTTGGGCTTTCCGTTGTTGAAGAAGACATCAGATTAATGGTGTCACTAGGAAGGAAAGTGACAGATAAGGGCTTTTCCGGCTTATCTGCCTGTGTTTATCAGGTTTTTTAACTTGAAGATGATGATGAATTTTGAAGAAGTACAAATCAGCAACTACTTTAAAATTGCTGATATGAGCGCTGGGTACGTTGATAGCAAGGCTAGCGATATTACTTTCACTATATATTGATGATAGAAATACGAATGTAGGGCGAAGGGCCCTTCGCTCCTACAAGTCCTTGCATGTATATCATGATTTTGGTGAATTGGTGTTACATAATAAAACTTACGCAAAAATCTCCGAAAAGCTAGATTTATGGAACTGCCTTCTCTATGAGAGGCTTCTTTGTGCAAAGGCGCAGCCTCTCGTCAAAAACAATTCGTAGAGTGTGCGTAAGTTCTAATCAAGCTTTAGGGGTACAGAGAAAGAGCTTGCAATTATCAAGCCTGCTGAAGCAGGCTTTGTTTGTAAGTGGGTATGCAAAAATGTTTCAGGACTTACGCGGTGAGATTATTTGTTGAGGTCGCAAATACGGCATTGGGGATTTTTTCCTGCGGTATGCCCAGCCCAAATCCTTAATTTCTCGTTTACCATACGTAAGTCATGTTGTTATTATTACTAATTTTTCAAAGGAAAGCTACAGGTGATGACGCGGGAAGACAGAAATTGATATGTTGGCATATTTTTGATAATTAACTGTAAATTCTGTTTGCTAAGTGCTTTTAGAAAAAATTTTATGATTCAAGCTAGTGGTGTAATTATTTGTCTTGGCTACATTCTGGGTTTATTGTTTACAGCAATTCCTTGGGGTGGTGCATGGATTTTGATTCTGGGGATAGCGGGAGCAATTTTTTTGAGAAGACGCTACATCATCTCACGGAAACTTGCTCAGAAAGCAGAAAATGGTAGAGGCAAAGCCAAGACAATGCTTAACAACTGGCAAACTATTCCCCATCCGAGAATATGGTTAGCTGCTGGGTTAGTGGGATTGTTAGCAACTGTGTATTTTCAATGGCGAGTACCGGAACCAAGTGCAAAAGATATCAGTCAGTTTGTTCCTCCTGGAAATAGCAGTAATCAAGAACAGCTTGTGATTGTTCGCGGGGAAGTGGCGAGTAATCCGCGCTTAACTCGCAGTCAACGGGGACAATTTTGGCTGGAAGCAACTCAGCTAGATGAGGTCAAAAACGCTCAAGGTTCAGCAGGTATCCCAAAAGGAGTTACGGGAAAATTATATGTAACAGTGCCCATTCTTCAGGCCACTGGTTTATACCCTGGTCAACAAATTGCTGTGACTGGGATTTTATACAAACCGAAAGCGGCTTCCAATCCTGGTGGTTTCGATTTTCAAAAGTTTCTCAAGCAAGAGGGAACCTTTGCTGGTTTGATTGGGCGACAAATCAATGTTTTAGAACAAGAACGTAAATGGGGTTGGTGGCAAATTCGGCAGCGAATTGTGCGATCGCAAGTTCAGAGTTTGGGTATTCCAGAAGGTTCTCTTGTCAGTGCAATGGTTTTAGGTAGCAAAGCTGTGGATTTACCCTACGATATCCGCGATTTATTCGTAAAAGCAGGGTTAGCTCATGCTTTAGCTGCTTCTGGATTTCAAACTTCGTTGATTTTGGGTGTGATATTACAATTGACGAAGCGTACAAGAAAAGGAATACAATTTACCCTTGGGTTTTTGGGTTTAATTATTTTTCTGAGTTTAACAGGTTTTCAACCGGCGGTTCTGAGAGCTGTAATTATGGGTTTTGCAGCATTAATTGGTCTGTTATTAAAAAGAAAGGTAAAAAAACTAGGTTCGCTGTTATTAGCAGCCACACTTTTATTACTATTTAATCCGTTATGGATTTGGGATTTAGGTTTTCAATTAAGCTTTTTAGCAACATTGGGATTAGTTGTCACAGTACCACCAATTATTGAGCGTTTGAATTGGTTACCATCTGCCATCGCTTCTTTAATTGCTGTTCCTTTAGCTGCCACTATTTGGACTTTACCTGTGCAACTTTTTGTCTTTGGAGTTGTGCCAACTTACAGTTTATTGCTGAATGTACTTAGTACTCCATTAATTTCTATTATTAGTATCGGTGGTATCATCAGTGCTATTGCAGCATTAATTTTGACTGAAGCAGGAAGCTTTGTAGCTGGGTTGTTGCATTACCCTACTGATTGGATGATTCAACTAGTGGAATTTTTTAGCAATTTGCCAGGAAATTCTGTAGCTGTAGGTAGCATATCTAGTTGGCAATTGCTAGCTATTTATGCACTAATTATTTTAGTTTGGCTGGTACGTTGGTGGCAGCAGCGCTGGTGGTTTGCTAGTGTAATTGCAATTGGTTTGGTAATCGTCCCTCTTTGGCATTCTGCGAACACATTATTTAGGATTACGATATTAGAGTCTGGTACAGAACCAATTATAGTTGTTCAAGATAAAGGAACAGTAACTGTAATTAATAGTGGTGATGAAGGTACAGGACGCTTCACGATTTTACCATTTTTACAACAGCAGGGCATCAATCAAATTAATTGGGCGATCGCTACTGATTTTCAAGGCAATGAAAGTAATGCTTGGTTTGAATTAGCCCAACGTTTACCAATCAAAAATTTTTATGACTATTCTCCGAAACCAGAAAATGCTATTGCTATTCAGGCAATTCAAGAAGAAATACAAAAACATCAAGGATCTTACCAACCTTTAGCAGTTGGTCAAGCTGTACAAGCTGGTTCCCTAGTCGCACAATTAATCAACGATGAATTACCTATTTTACAATTGCAAATTTTAGATTGGAATTGGTTATTAGTAGGCAATATCAAGTCTCAAGAGGTACAAAAATTAGTTAAAAATGGAAGTTTACCTCGTCCACAAGTACTTTGGTGCGCGCCACAATCTTTGAAAAACCTAGTGCTTGTACTGCAACCACAAGTGGCCATTACTGCTGCTGCCAACTTGGATGAAAAAACTTTATCGGAACTAAATCAAAGTAAAACTAAAGTATTTTTTACAGGACGGGATGGCGCTATTCAATGGTCGCCTAATCGTGACTTTGAGGCATTTATTGAAGCGCCAGAAAATCAGTCTTCTGTTTTATAACAAAATGAAAATTAATTAAATTTTTGCAAGTTAAATTGTTGTTAATTAACATTATTAATGTCAAAATCTACAATAGGATATTGCTATCAGAGAATTTAGTTAATAGAATAGCGATCGCTATGAGTATTTATTGACAATCCAGTATTACTAAATTCTATGACAATCTACTTTTATAGCACCCGCGAACAATATGGGTGTTTCTCTAATTTTTCTTTCCACGGCTTCGAGCTTGATGGATTGTATTGGCCGACTAGCGAACATTACTTTCAAGCACAAAAGTTCCTTGGTACACCTCATGTAGAACAAATCCGCTTGGTTAAAATGCCTAAAGATGCTGCAAGAATGGGGCGTGAAAGAACTCGGCCTTTGCGTCAAGACTGGGAACAAATGAAAGACGACATTATGCGCCAAGCTGTGCTATGCAAATTTCAAACTCATAGAGATATCAGAGATATCTTACTTTCCACAGGCGATGAAGAAATTGTTGAAAATTCACCCATCGATTTTTATTGGGGTTGCGGGTCTGACGGTAGTGGGAAAAACATGCTAGGGAAAATTCTTATGGAAGTCCGAGATATCCTCCGCCACATTGAAAGCACAGATGCAGATAATAGCACAGTAAAATAATTTAGTTGTTAGGAATGCTAAAACATAAGCGACTAAAAGCTAAACACTCAAATTTATTAGCTAAAATTTATATAGCAATCCTATTTAATTTGTGAAAAATATTAGTTGTGAGTGTTGACTGTAGTTAAATAACGGTGTGAGGAGTAAGATTTCGCAAATGATTTAGGACTGGCATAGGATGTAGATTATCCAGCAAAAAAGTTTGATTTTTGAGTTTGAAAGACATATTTACTGAAAATTGGCAAACACTCTATCTGGCTAAAGTAGCTGACAAGCAGTAATTGTTCTAAGGAATAAACTAATTATGTCTGGATTAGTAAAAACAAAGAAATATTGCAAGTGGTTCTGGGATGAATCTCTTGGAGGTGAGTTTGATACTTGGGGTACTAGCACCTACTTTATGGAAATTGGTGATAATAGCCATGTAGTTAGACAAATCGAAATTTATGAAAATGGCAATGTATTATTTTATGATAGTAGCCACATTGCTGATGATTACGGAATGTTATGCGATCAATTAATACGTGAAGATGATATAGGCGACTTTGAAATTACAAAAGGAGAATTTGAACAAGTTTGGAATACAAAAATACCAATAAATAGATAAAGTTTATTAATTAAAAGTGAGTTAGGAAACTTCAGTCTATTAGTTAGTTGAAGCCTCTTAATTTTGATTGCTTGTTGAAGAATGGAAACTTAAGCAGCGCATCGCTTCACGGATTAACTTACTGCTGCCATCATTGATGAAGTTTTTAGATGCCAATACAAGTATTTGGCATCCAAACTGTGGTAATTCAGCTTTATGAAAGATAAATTCTGGTTTTGGGAACACTAGACTTACCACCAGACTAAATAGGAAGGGGTTGATGTCTAAAGACGGATGGAACCATACATCAAAAAATACTGTCCCTCTCAAATTATCCATAACACACTTAAAACCAGTGAAGCGCAATACAATTACCCATGAATTTGACTCTGGGTCACAACCACAAATACCACCAGTACAGGATAGTGACGAACATTTATCCGAGGCGTCTCAACTATTACGGCAAGGTATTCAACAGCAGCAAGCTGGTGAATTAATTGCAGCAATAAAATCCTTAAAACAATCCTTAGTACTGTTCCAGGCGGTTAAGGATTCACAAAAACAGGCACAGGTATTTTCTTTTTTAGCATTGGTAAGTTACAGCGCAGGAGATTACAAAAGTGCTATCTCCTACTCTCAAGAGTGTATGTCTTTGAGTGAAGAGGTTTCAGATTTACCATTGCAGATGCAAGCACTTTCGCATCTAGGCAATGCCTACCGCCACCTGAACGACCATCACAAGGCAATTGAATTTTTAGAAAAATCTTTGAAAATAACTCAACAGCTACAAGATAAACGCAGTCAAGTAGCAGCACTGAATAATTTGGGATTGGTATATAAAGCTTTAGGTAACTTTACACAAGCCATTGAGTATCAACAGCAAAGCCTAGCAATTGTACGCGAACTCAAAGATAATTGGGGAGAGGAACAAGTACTGAAAAATTTGGGTAACGCTTGGTATGCTTTGGACAACTATCCAAAAGCGATCGCTTACTATGAGGAATGTGTAATCCTAGCACGCTCGTTAAAAAATGTTCGTAGTGCTTCTCAGGTACTCAAGAACTTAGGTAATGCTTGCTATGCTTTGGGTGATTATACAAAAGCCATTAAATATTATGAAGAACGCTTACAATTAGCCAAAGAAATCCAAGACAAGCGTAGCGAAGAACAATCTCTAGGTAGTTTAGGAGTTGCTTGTGAAGCCTTGGGGGATCATCACAAAGCAATTACATATTATGAAGAACGTTTACTTTTAGCTAGGGCGCTTAAAGACCGACGCAGTGAAGAACAAGCTCTTGCCAGCTTAAGAGTTGCTTGCTACGCTTTGGGCGATTATGCCAAAGCTATGCAATATCAATAACTAGAATATCGATTCTAGACTCCGCAAAATCTCCAATCCAAAATTGGGCGTGACTTTTCAAGACAAAGACTTTTCAACCACTCACTAGTCTGTCATAACTGTTAACCGTTAGCAGTCAACAATCAACCACTTAATTACTTGCTCTGAGTTGTCCGCAAGCAGCATCAGCTTCTAAACCACGGGAGTAACGGACGCTGACAGCAATTTGTTGTTGCTTGAGGACATTGAGAAATGCTTGAATGCGATCGCGGTTGGGGCGCTTATAATCTACCTCTTGGATGGGGTTGTAAGGTATTAAATTTACATGACTTTGAAATCCCCGCAGACGCTTCGATAGTTCTAATGCATGTTCTGGCAAATCATTCACACCAGCCAGAAGAATATATTCAAAAGTCACACGGCGTCCAGTGATTTCCACATATTCACGGCATTCAGTCAGCAAATCTTCCAGAGGGTAAGCGCGGGCGCTGGGGATGAGTTTTTCCCTGAGTGGTTGGTTGGGTGCATGGAGACTAACCGCCAGAGTGATTTGCAAATGGTGTTGTGCGAATTGACGGATGCGATCGCGAATTCCTACTGTAGAAACAGTGAGCGATCGCGCACCGATACCAACATCTTGATTGAGAGATTTCAGGGCAGCTAGTACGTTTTCAGTATTTAACAACGGTTCGCCCATACCCATGAATACCACATTGCTAACTCGTTGTTGAAAATCTTCTTGTACGGTCAATACTTGATCGACAATTTCATGCCGTGCTAAATTCCGTTTGTAGCCCCCTTTTCCAGTAGCGCAGAAATCACACGCCATTGGGCAACCCACTTGAGTAGAGACACAAACTGTCAACCGATTGTCTGAAGGAATACCAACAGTTTCAATGATTTGTCCGTCTGCTAATCGCAAAAGATATTTCACCGTGCCATCGGGTGCCACAGAGCGGTAGTGTAAACTTGACCGTCCAATGGGAATTTCTGCGACTTCGTTGCGCCATTGTTTGGGAAACACAGAAATATCTAAGAGCGATCGCACACCTTTGTGATATATCCATTCATGTAGTTGCTTTCCTCTATAAGCAGGTTGCCTCTGTTGTTGCACCCAAGTTGTTAACTCGGCGACACTTGCACCAAGCAGGGGAGGAAGTAATGCTGATTTGGCTGTTTTTTCTGAGTCAACCTGAGATACAAGAGGTGTAGCAGACATAAAAAATTACGAGTTGATGCTGGATCTCTATCCTACACTCAATAATTGTTGGTTAAAGGCAAAAGCAGAATCCAGAACAGTGAGTTCGATCCTCTTGCTTCGTTGGAGAAATCCTGCGGGCAAAAGATTGGACTGTGAGCCAAGAATCCCCCGGCTTTAGCCGTGGGTCAATAGAGAAAACCAACATTACACCTCTTGCAATCAATTGCTTTTTGGACTCTTGTGGTCAAAGGGAATCATGTTAAAGGGGAAAGGGAAAATACCAAACCTTTCCCCCTT
>NZ_JACKZU010000357.1:0-8417 GCF_014222165.1 Nostoc sp. 2RC | reverse complement strand
CTCTTGACTAAATGTGGGATTATTTTTAAATAAATAGCAGTGGATAAAAATAAAGCTTGAATAACTGTCACTTTTTTATTAAGCTTTTATTTCAGAGAGGTTCAAATCTATCACTATCTGTTGATGAACAATTAGCTGGTTCTAGGATACTGTAAGAAATAGATTTGTACTCATACCTGACCTGGAATGTTTTTAAGTGTCAATTTACCAAACAAGAGCCAAAATCTTGTAGGTAATCAAAACTATTAAGAGGTTAACCTCTAAAACTGTATTGCAGAATTTAGTAAAATTATTAAAATAAGGGCTACCCGAAGGCTCGAAAGTGTTTGCCTATTACCATCAACCAGGGGCGAATGGTTGTAACCAGTACCATTATTGCACTGGGCTTCAGGAAAGTCTGTCAAATTCTAGGCGTTAACCAGTGAAGAGTTGACTGGTTCTAAGTGTTTTACCATTAACTGTCACAATTTTATATTTTTGGTGTAAGTTGTGCCTTTTGTGAATTGAATCAATCTCAAATTCAAAATTCTTTGACTACTTTATTAAGGCACATAAAAGTTATGTCTAGGAGTATATTTTGTCAAGGCTGTTTGCTATTTTTCAGCTATCTTTTTTTAGCTGCTTAGGAATGCAGTCCATAAGCAAAATTTTGCTGCACAGACATAATCAAAGCTCAGGTAATATGTCTCAGATTTGGCAGTTACTTTCCAAGTGAAGACCATCAACGGCAATTTTTAAGCATTTAAATCTGAGAAAAACAATGAAAATCTCTCTAATTTTATCAAAGTAGGGAGTAATAGATAGCGTTAATTACACACCAGCACAAAATTTCATCAACCTTTGAGGAGGAATAGTGACTTTTGAAGGTTTTATTCTTTCTTTAAAGCTGAAGAACAAGTGTAAAAGATAAATTTGCCCACATTTGATAGTTGACGGCAACTGGTAGAAATTATGTCAGAATATTCCGGTCAAGACAATGCTTTTGAAAGCTATGATATGCACGAAAGCAAGTTTTTAACGCCTTTTCAGCGAAAAGCGCTACTGAAAAATTTGCAAACAAATTTACAAGCAGAATATCGTCGGCGGATTGAAATTATGTTGCTGGCGGATATGGGTAAATCTCAAAGCCAAATTTGTGAAGCTTTAGGTTGTTCGCAGGAAATGGCGCGGTATTGGATTGGAATTGCAGAGGCGGGTATGGCGCACAAAAGGAATGAGCGGCCTATCGGTAGACCCCAGACTGTTAACGATCGCTACATCGAACGTTTGAAAGAATTAGTGAGTAATAGTCCCCGTGAATATGGCTATGCATTTAGTTATTGGACAGCACAATGGTTGAGCAAACATTTAGCAAATGAATTTGGTATTCAAATTACCGATCGCCATATCAATCGTTTACTCAAACAAATGGGTCTTTCCACCAAACGTAAAAACAATCAGCCACAAGAAACTGACCAAAATAAAGATGCTGGTATTACAATTTCTGATTTGCAATCTAATCCTGAAGCTAAGGTAAATTGGTCTTTTAATTTAATTCAGTCAAATAACTAATCTGTCATGAATCATTAGTCATTGGTCAGTTATCCAATGACCAATGACCAATGCCCCATGCCCCATGACCAAATACAGTTTTGGAGGTTAGAAAATGTCATCAGCATTTTCTCAGCAATATTTAGCTGAACAAATAACTCGAACTTTAGGTGAGTCGCTATCAGATGAACAACTGCAAAAATGTCTCAAAGTAGTAGAAATCATCGAACCACCAGTGGCGAAGCAGTTTTGGGAAGCAACTACAGCGGAGCCTGGAATTTATATTGTTCTCAGTGGTAAAGTGAGGCTTTTGGATAGCTCTAATAACTTAATTACTACTTTTTTGTCTGGAGCATCATTTGGCGAGTTGACTTTATTTACAGAATATCAATTCAATCCTTACGTTGCTAGAGCTTCCGTGAATTTAAAGCTTTGTTATCTCAAACAAGAGATTTTAGAAGCAGTAATTTTGAGTTCAGACAGCATCAAAAATCGCCTTTTAAAACGTGCAGAAACTTGGGATTTACTTCTTTTATGTTGCCACAATTCCTTAATTAATCTTAATGGAAGTGTAGAGGAAATATTGAAAGCATTATCTTTATTTCATCGTCACATTTTGGAAAGTAATTCTTTAATGAATAACCTCATCCAAGATAAACACTTGTGGTTACTTCATTGTGGGGAAATACAAAACTCTAGCGGACAGAGATTAACGCCGGGAAAAATTTATTTAAATCCAAAACATGGAAATTGGCAAGTAACTCAACCAACCATTGCTTATAGTTTGAGTAATGCTGATTGGCAAACAGCACTACAACATTGGCCGCAATTAGTCGAGTTAATAGATTTTCAAGAACGTCAAGCTGAAGTGGCTAGTAGGGAGTGGGGAGTAGGGAGTGGGGAAAGTTTTTCTCAATCCCCAATACCCAGTCCCCAATACCCAATCCCTAAAGTTGAGTCGAAACAAAAGCCAAATAAACAACGACCATACTTTCCTAGTCCAAAAGTCAGGGCTGGGCATTTTTTCGGGCGTTTGACTAAACGATATCCATTTTTTGAACAACAAAGCGCTTCAGACTGTGGTGCATCTTGCTTGGTAATGATTAGCCGCTATTGGGGTAAGCGCTTTAATGTCAACCGTATACGGGATTTAACTAACATCAGTCGTAGTGGCGCATCAATGCGAGGTTTGAGTGTCGCCGCAGAAACTATGGGCTTTGCGAGTCGTCCGGTAAAAGCTAGCTTAGATAAATTAGCACAACAACCCCTACCAGCGATCGCTCACTGGGAAGGCAAACATTATGTTGTTGTCTATGAAATCAATCAAAAGCGTGTGATTATTGGCGACCCCGCCATCGGTCAACGTAACCTGACTCATAGCGAATTTAAAACCGGTTGGACTGGTTATGCTTTGTTATTACAACCCACAGATTTACTGAGAGAAACCGACGAAACAATTACACCATTTTGGCAGTTTTTTGATTTAGTAAAACCCCACTCCCAAGTATTGATAGAAGTATTTATCGCTTCAGTATTAATTCAATTACTTGGACTTGTGATGCCTTTATTTACTCAGTTACTCTTAGACCGAGTAATTGTCCAAGGTAGCACCTTAACTTTAAATGCCGTTGGTTTAGGATTACTAATTTTTAGTTTTTTTCGGGTTGCCATTACTGGACTGCGGCAATATCTGTTAGATCACACAGCAAATCGCTTGGGGCTAGCACTATTAGTAGGTTTTATTAAACATACTTTTCGCTTGCCTTTAGCTTTTTTTGAGTCGCGTTATGTAGGCGATATCGTTTCTCGCGTCCAAGAAAATCAAAAAATTCAGCGATTTTTAACTGGAGAAGCTCTTTCTATTTGCTTGGATTTGTTAACAGTATTTATCTATGTTGGATTGATGTTTTGGTACAGTTGGCAAATGGCGTTATTATGCTTGGCAATTGTACCACCTTTTGTATTGTTGGCGCTCATCGCTACACCTTTTTTGCGCCGCATCAGCCGCGAAGTTTTTAATGCCTCAGCCCACGAAAATAGTTATTTAATTCAATCCCTCACGGGTATTCGCTCTGTTCGCTCCATGGCAATCGAGCAAACAGTACGCTGGCGTTGGGAAGAACTGCTAAATAATGTCATTAAAAAGACTTTTAGCGGACAGATAATTAGTAATCAGCTACAAATTTTCAGTTCTGGCATCGAATCCTTAGTGACCACTGGATTACTTTGGTTTGGTGCGTGGCAAGTAATCCAAAACCAACTGACCATCGGGCAATTAGTGGCTTTTAATATGTTGTTAGGCAACATTATTAGACCTTTTCAAAGACTCGTGGTGCTGTGGAATCAATTACAAGAAGTAATTATTTCCACAGAAAGAATTAATGATGTTTTGGAAGCAGAACCAGAAGAGGATTTACAATATCAAACACGACAGATATTAAATAATTTACGCGGTCATATCATCTTTGACAATGTGACTTTTAGATATCATCCAGAAAGCGATATTAATGTCTTAGAAAATCTCAGTTTTGAAATCAAACCCGAACAAACTGTTGCAGTGGTAGGACGTAGTGGTTCTGGAAAAACAACTCTCTCGAAATTAATTTTGGGACTATATCCGCCGACAGATGGTAAAGTACTAATTGACGGTCAAGATGTAACTAATATATCCCTGCGATCGCTGCGTTCTCAAATTGGTGTTGTTGACCAAGATACATTTTTGTTCGGCGGTACAATACGCGAAAACATCAGCATTGCTCACCCAGAAGCCTCACAAGAAGAAATAGTTGAAGCCGCGCGTTTAGCAGGAGCAGATGAATTTATTCAGCAAATGCCAATGGGCTACGAAACCCAAATTGGCGAAAGTGGTGGTATGTTATCTGGCGGACAAAGGCAACGCTTAGCCATCGCCCGTGCTTTGCTAGGAAATCCCTCTTTCTTAGTATTAGATGAAGCAACCAGTCACCTAGATGCTGAATCGGAACGGATTATTCAGAACAACCTCAAAAAAATTCTTCGAGGACGCACAAGTTTAATTATTGCTCATCGACTTTCTACCGTGCGTCATGCCGACTTGATTTTAGTTCTAGACAGGGGAATTTTACTAGAAAGCGGTACTCACGAGCAATTAATTGCCAAAAAAGGTCATTATTTCTATCTCAATCAGCAACAATTCGCGCAAAGAGCTTGAAGATTTTTTTGAGTTAAGAGTTAAAAATTAGGGGTTAGGAGTTAGAAGTTAAGAGTTAAAAGTTAGGAGTTAGGAGGTAGGAGTTAGGAGGTAGGAGTTAGGAGGTAGGAGTTAAGAGTTAAGAGGTAGGAATTTTCAGTCTTGGGTTTTGCGTTTGCTGAATAGGAATATGAATCATTGTCAAAATCTTTTAAAAAGAGGCTAAACATGCTCTTTTTATGTGCATAAAAGTATTTTATGTTGTTAATCAGCAAGCCATAATTTTGCATGAAAAATCAACTGAAATTCCCAACTCCTAACTCCTAACTCCCAATTCCCAACTCCTAACTCCTAACTCTCAACTCTCAACTCTCAACTCCTAACTCCTAACTCCCAACTCTCAACTCCTAACTCCCAACTCCCAACTCCCAACTCCTAACTCCCAACTCCCAACTCTCAACTCCCAACTCCTAACTCCTAACTCCTAACTCCTAATTCCCATTCCCCAATTCCTATGCCAAACTCATCTAATAATTCATCATCTGCGTTCGCCATAGAGAAGGACGCTAAATTTTACCTAACTGAGGACAAAAGTAGTGTTATCAATCCTCAAGTACAGGAAACATCTCAGACGAATGATTGGTTTTACGGTACTGAGGAACTGTTAGATGCTTTACCAAAGATTTGGACGCGTTCTTTATTGTATTTACTGGTTGGCTTTGCTGCCATTGTTATACCTTGGTCGATGCTTTCTAAGGTTGATGAGACAGGAAGTGCTAGAGGACGGATGGAACCTGAAGGAGCAACGCAACAATTGGACAGTCCTGTTAGTGGTAGTGTGACGGCTGTGAATGTCAAGGAAGGTGCAACGGTAAAAGCAGGACAGGTTTTAGTTCAACTGGAGTCTGATGTGCTGCGTTCGGAACTACAACAGGTGCAGACAAAACTAGAGGGTTTGTTAAATCGGCGATCGCAACTCGATCTCCTCAAAAATCAAATTATACTGACGATTAATATCCAAGAACAGCAAAATAAGTCGCAAGAATTGGAGAAAATCGCCCAAATTAATCAAGCACAGCAAAACCTTGACGCCAAGCAAAGTACTTATAATTTAGAACGAGTGGAAAAACTGGCTTTAGTAGAACAAGCTAGTCAAAATATTAACTCTACTCAAATTGCCCGGAAATTAGCTCAGACTCGTTTAACGCGAGATTCCACGGAAGTTGAACGATATCGCCAACTTTTGCAAGAAGGAGCAATTCCCCAAACCAAACTTGTGGAACTTCAAAAAGTAGCAGAAGAAAGCCAACGCTTACAAGAGCAAGCAAAATCTGATATAACTCAAGCTCAATTGCGGTTAAAAGAAGAGCTTAATCGCTATCGTTCCCTCATGAGCCAAGCTTATTCAGATATTCAACTTTTCAAACTTCGTTTACAAGAACAGCAAAATAGCTATCGCAGTTTAATACAAGCAGGTAAACTGGCAATACTGAAAAATCAGGAACAGTTAAAAGATTTACAAACTCAAATTACTAGCGTGCAATCGGAAATTTTGCAAACTGGCGGCCAGATTACATCTTTAAAACTACAATTACAACAACGAATAGTGCGATCGCCTGTTGATGGGGTAATCTTTGAATTACCTATTCAAAAACCAGGCTCAGTAGTAGAACCAGGACAATTAATTGCCCAAGTTGCACCAAACGATACTCCCTTAATTCTCAAAGCCCAAATACCCAGCCAAGAAAGCGGTTTTTTGAAGGTGGGAATGCCGGTTAAAGTCAAATTTGATGCCTATCCTTTCCAAGATTATGGAGTAGTGCAAGGACACGTTAACTGGATTTCACCTGATTCAAAAATTCAAAGAAGCGAACAAGGTAACACCGAAACCTATGAACTAGAAATCTCCCTAGCTCAGTCTTATATTCAAACCGCCAACAAACGTATTCCCATAACACCAGGTCAAACAGCCACCGCAGAGGTAGTTATTCGCCAACGTCGGATAATCGACTTTATCTTAGATCCATTTAAAAAATTACAACAAGGTGGTTTGGAGCTTTAAGGATTTAGGTTACGTTGACTGTTGATTGTTGACTGTTGACTGTTGACTGTTAACGGTCAATAGTTTTTATTCTTTTTTATCTGTTCCCTATTCCCTGTTCCCTGTTCACTTTTAATTTTCTAAAAAATCATCATCAAAAGATAAGAAAGCTATAATTAATAGAGTTGCAATTACAATTAAAACGCCCTATTAAATTAGGTGAATAATTGGAGGAATTAGATTATGTCAAAGGTATTGACTGTTTCTCCTGAGGATATTATTGACCATGTTAAATTGTCTTTTCAAATACCTAGCATATTGGAGGCGATCGCCAGTCGAAAAATTGTTGAAGATGAAGCTAAACAGGCAGGTATTGAAGTTGGTTTAGAAGAACTACAAAAGGCGGCGGATCAGCTGCGTTTAGCTAACCAACTTTTGAAAGCAGAAGATACTTGGACATGGTTAGAAAAAAATTATATTTCTCTCGATGACTTTGAAAAGATAGTAGAAACTACTTTATTATCTGCCAAATTAGCAAATCATTTATTTGCTAACAAAGTCGAGGCATTTTTTTACGCCCATCAACTTGATTACGTCGGAGCAGTAACTTATGAAGTGATTTTAGATGACGAAGACTTAGCACTAGAATTGTTTTATGCTCTGCAAGAAGGCGAAATTAGTTTCAAAGAAATCGCCCGCCAATACATCGAAAATATTGAAATACGACGTGCTGGAGGTTATCAAGGAATACGTCTTCGCAAGGATTTTAGACCAGAAATAGCAGCAGCGGTCTTTGCTGCTAATCCTCCGCAAATTCTCAAACCAATTACCACTCCCAAAGGAGTACATATAATTGCAGTTGAGGAAATTATTAAACCTCAATTGGATGAACAGCGACGCCTACAAATCATAGGAGAATTATTTGCTAATTGGTTAAAAGCACAAATCTCCGCTATGGAAATAGCGGTAAATTTCAGCAAATTTCTTAATTCTCAAACCTCTAAAGAAATACTAATCGAGCAGTCAGAATTCAGAAGTCATAACTCAGAATTAAAACAACCTTTGGCTTAACACCATTTCTTTGTGAAGCTGCATATATTTACCCTCCTGCTTGGTAAGGAGGGTCTTGATTATGTGCATTTTCATACAGAATTGCTATAACACTATTCTCTTAACAAAATTAATGTGACAAACCATTACTGATTTGTCACATTTTGTTGTAGAAAAAATGTTTGTAGTAAGGACTTTAGTCCTTGCTTTATAAGCACTAAAGTGCTTACTACGAACCTATCATAACTCATCATTAGTTTGAGCTATGTTTATCGTTACTTTGTTGAAACCAAGTTGATTCTAGTTGAAAAAAGCCTAAATTTTGATGTTCGCTTTTATCAAAAATCCAATTATTCTTCATTAATCTGATGTAGGTACGAGATGGTATATATTCCAGAGGATTGAAGCCACTAAAACGTAGCATTAAAAGACAAGCCCAGGAGTACTTTCCATTTTTTATAGCGTTGATAATTTCTTCTAATTCTTGATGATTAAAAATAGCTGTTCGATTTAAATTCTCATCAAAATCAGGAAAATCTTCATTCATATAATTACCTCAGAAATTTACAGATGATGCTAAAATTAAGGAAACCTGATTAATTAAAGATGATATAATCAGTAAATAAC
>NZ_JACKZU010000356.1:0-8418 GCF_014222165.1 Nostoc sp. 2RC | reverse complement strand
ATTATCAAATAATGTTATTAAAAAAATATTTTACTGCTAATTTTATTAAGACCTTAGCTTTTTTATTGTTAATTATAGGTTTTATCTTCGCGTTTTTACTAGATTTGGCTTTTGGTTCAGTTGCTATTCCTATGCAGGAAGTGATGCAAATTTTATTGGGACAAGAAGTTGAAAAAGTCACATGGAGTAATATTATTCTCAAATTTAGACTTCCAAAAGCTTTGACTGCTACTTTGGCGGGTGCGGCTTTGGGTGTGAGTGGTTTACAAATGCAAACCCTATTTAAAAATCCCTTGGCTGGGCCTTTTGTGTTAGGAATTAGTTCTGGCGCAAGTTTAGGTGTAGCTTTGGTGGTGCTAACTGCAAGTGTAACTACACCAACTTTATTAAATGATTTGGGAATCATTACAGATTTTGGGTTGGTGATAGCAGCTAGCCTTGGCGCAGCATCAGTTTTGGGGGTGATGTTAGTGGTTTCCCGTCGAGTTCAAGAGACGATGACGCTGTTAATTTTAGGGTTATTGTTTGGCTATGCTACTAGTGGAATTGTGAGTATTTTGTTGCAATTTAGTTCTAAAGAACGAATTCAAAGTTATATTATGTGGACTTTTGGTAGCTTCGCTGGAGTGACTTGGAAACAGTTAATTGTGTTAATTCCAGTGATAGTTTTAAGTTTATTGATAGCAGTGTTGCAATCAAAATCTTTGAATGCACTTTTACTTGGTGAAGCTTATGCGCGGAGTTTAGGTTTAACGGTGCAGAAAACCAGATTTTCAATTATTACTAGTGCATCTATATTAGCAGGAGCAATTACGGCTTTTTGTGGCCCTATAGCGTTTCTAGGTGTAGCTATTCCTCATTTGTGTCGCAGCCTGTTTATGACTTCTGACCATCGAATTTTAATCCCTAGTGTGATGATTTTGGGAGCAATTTTAGCTTTGGTGGCAGATTTGTCCTCTCAATTGGCGGTGAGTCAGATGGTTTTACCTTTAAATGCAATTACGGCTTTAATTGGAACTCCTGTGGTTAGTTGGGTGATTTTGCGCCGTAGTTCTGGTAAGTCTTTTTAAACGCAGAGGTACGCGGAGTTTTTTTGGGGTTTGTATGAGTGATGGGGTGTTGACGACTCTTGGGTTGAGTATTGGTTATAAGTCGGGGAAGGTGCTGCGGTGTGTGGCGAGGGATATTTCTGTGTGTCTCTTAGCAGGGGAATTGGTGTGTTTACTGGGGCCTAATGGTGCAGGTAAGTCTACATTAGTGCGATCGCTCGCGGGAATGCAACCACCTCTAGGGGGTGAGGTGCGGTTGTTGGGGGATGATATCTACAAGTTAGCACCGCCAGAATTAGCCAAGCGTTTGAGTTTGGTACTTACCGAGAAAGTTGATGCGGGAATGCTATCAGCCTATACTCTGGTGAGTTTGGGACGACATCCTCATACTAACTGGTGGGGAAATTTGACACCAGAAGATGAGGCTATTGTACATTGGGCGATAAAATCTGTAGGTGCGTTACATTTAGCTTCGCGTCAAGTTAGCGAACTCAGTGATGGGGAACGTCAAAAAATTATGATTGCGCGTGCTTTGGCGCAGTCGCCTACAGTGATGTTGCTGGATGAACCAACGGCATTTTTAGATTTACCGCGACGGGTAGAAATTATGCAATTGTTACGTCAGTTAACGCGGGAAACCAATCAAGCAATTCTCCTTTCCACCCATGATTTGAATTTAGCTTTGCGTCTAGCGGATAAAGTTTGGCTATTAACAACTAATGGAATTTTACATGTTGGCGCACCAGAAGATTTAGTTTTGAGTGGTGCATTTGCTGATACTTTCAACAGTGAAGGCGTAGAGTTTGACATTAATTCTGGTGAATTTCATCTCCAGACATCCCACAAAGGCGAAATTAATTTAATAGCTGGTGAGGGAATTGCTGTTGTGTGGACTATTCGTGCTTTACAAAGAGTTGGGTTTAGGGTTAATCAATGTGAAAATTTTTCTGTTGTTCAAGACATGAAGCCAACACAAATTTTAGTAGAAGTGATATCAAATTCAGAACAAATTTTATGGCGAATCACAAATAATAAGACAGTATATACTCATCATTCATTGTATGAACTAGTTCAATCTTTGAATTGTTTATCTATATAGAATAGATATGTCAGTGGTTATAATTCAGCATGAATTTTAGTTCGCTGTAACTATAGAATTATGAAAAATTGCAAAATAATTCTAATATTCGTTGTTGCACTCGTTCTCTAACTACTCCTGACTCACCAGATAATCCATCAACTAACATCTTATATATCATTGGTACGCCTAACTCTAACTCTTCTAAAAGTGTTCGCTGGCTAAATACATCTTGAGGTTTACCTTCTAGCATCAATCGTCCTTTATCCATAACAAAAACCCAATCTGCCCACCGATAGACTAAATCTAAATCATGAGTTGCCATTATTAAAGTAGTTCCATCTTGATAAATTTTTTTCAGAGTTGCTATCAAATTACGAGTATGTTTTACATCTAAATAGGCAGTAGGCTCATCCAGCACTAACAGTTCTGGTTGTAGTACCATCACATCTGCTATAGAAACTCGCTTTTTTTGTCCTAAACTCAGATGATGTACTGGTCTTTCTGCTAAAGTAGTTAATTCAAATTCAATTAATGCTTGCTCTACTCGCTGTTGAATTTCGGGTATTGGTAAACCTAAATTACACAAACCGTAAGATATATCTTCTTCAACAGTAGAAGCTACTAATTGTTGTTCTGGATCTTGAAATACTAACCCGACCTTATGCCGTAATTTACCAAGACAATTTCGGTTATAATTTAACGGTTCACCACGCCACCGGACAATTCCAGAATCAGGTTTATATAGACCATTAGCTAGTAAGAATAATGTCGTTTTACCACAACCATTCTGACCAATTAACGCGCACTTTTTACCTGATGGAATTTTCAATGTTACACCATTCAAAGCTGATTGTTGTGCCCCAGAATAGGTGTAATATACCTGCTCAAATTCAAGTAAATATTCCTGCATTTCGCCAAAAATCTAATCCTATTAATACTACACAGCCGAAAATGGCTTCGATAATATACCGTAATTGAGGACGATAGCGCCGGGGATGCCAAACTCGAAATTCATCAACAAAACCCCGTGCTTCCAATCCGAGAGAGAACTGACTATATCGTTCTAAGGTTCGCTGTAGCAGTTGTCCGATGAGTATTGCTAAACTTTTCATCCCAACAGCAAGAGTGCGGTAGCCACCACGAGAATTTTGTGCTGTCCACAATTCATTGGCTGTGTTCAACAGAATGAAAATAAACCGATACATGAGTAATAATAAATCGGTTAAAAGTACTGGAAATCGTAAGTACCGGAGAGTTCGTAATATCTCTGTGAAAGGGACAGTTAACATAAGAAAATATAAGCAAGAAACAGAGGCTAATGCTCTGGTTAAAATTCCCAATGCTTGGATACTGCCACTATGACTGATATAAATATAGAAGTGTCCGAAAGTTAGTCCATACCACGAATCTAATTTGACGCTTTGTAAATCAGGAATCGCAACTCCATTCACCATTAGGGCTGGTAAACTTGTCAAACAAAAAACTATGGTGAACATTAACAGCCGAAAATAAACTCTAGCCGGAATTCCGGCATAAATCACTGTCCAAATACTCATCCAAAGCACTATTAAAATTTGTACTAAGGGATGGGTAGCAAGGGAAATAGCAAGGGTAGTAAATGCAAAAATCAGTTTATGTTCTGGTGGCAACCTTCGCAGTCGATTAGTGTAAGCTAACGTATCTATTTGCAGGCTCATTCTTCACGTTTTTGTTGTTGGGAACGTCCTTTATACAACCCAATTGCATAACCAACGACTCCAGCACCCAAAGCCGCTTGCGAAGCAAATAATAAGCTTTCTATTTCCCCACTAGCGGGTTCAAAAAATGATTTAAACCAGGGTTTATATCCAGGTTGTATTTCAGTAATTGCTTTTTCAGCTTTGTCATCGGAACCAGCAAATTCTCCACCGCGTACAAATATTAGTGGTGCAATTGCTAAGGCTAATACAGCTACTACCAATAGCCAGTTACTCAACCCTTTTTTAGACTGATTCATTTCCTTGGGGTTCCCGTTTGATTAATTTCAGCAATTCTAATTCTTGAGGATTATAAGATTGCAACCAGTTCCATACCAATACAGTTAATAGTCCTTCACTAATTGCTAAGGGAACTTGAGTTATAGCAAAAATTCCGGCAAACTTGGTAAATGAAGCGATAAACCCACCAACAGGTGCAGGAAAAGCTAGGGCAAGTTGGATAGAAGTGATAACGTAGGTGAGTAAATCCGCGATCGCAGCTGCCAGAAAAATGGCAATTTTGTCTTTAGCACCAAACTTAATTGTCAAATTATATATCCAATAGGCGGCAAATGGCCCGGCGATCGCCATCGAAAAAGCATTTGCTCCCAGCGTCGTCAAGCCGCCATGCGCCAGTAACAACGCTTGAAACAACAAAACCAAGCTACCCAAAACCGACATAGTCAGGGGGCCAAACAGCACCGCACCTAACCCCGTACCCGTAGGATGAGAACAGCTACCCGTGACGGAGGGGATTTTTAACGCTGACAGCACAAAAGCAAAAGCACCAGCCAAGGCTAGTAGTAGTTTTAATTGCGGGTTAGCTTCGGTAATGCGAGTCAGACTACGCAATCCTAAAATAAAAAACGGTAACGCCACAACCCACCAAAAAATTGCCCACTGCACTGGTAAAAAACCTTCCATAATGTGCATAGCGTAGGCGGGTTTGGCTAAACCAACTACTAAATAAAAACTGATAAATCCCATCAGGCTTAGACTAACTAACGCCCGTTTTTTGTTCATAATCTGTACCTCGCAGATTTATGTAAACCAATTGATTCTAACCGGCGGGCATCCTGACTCATCCATTTTGGGTTCACAGTTGCGGGACAGCGCCGGATTTTCACCGGACTTTCCCCCTTGCGTCCGATGGCTGCTCCCCATCAGAACCGATTGGAGTTAACTATATCACCATTGAGCGGAATGCGTGTTAAAAAAGCATAACGACTTGTGGTGGTTGAGTGTTGACCCTTCGACTTCGCTCAGGGTCAAGGCTGAGCGGAGTCGAAGCCTTGACTGGTGACTGGGCATTGGGCATTGGGCATGGGGCATGGGGGAGGCAGTGCGGTCTTGGGGTCTCCCCAAGTGGAGCAACTGCCGTCATTGGGCATTATTCAATTACTTTTTCCAAAGAAAGTAGTAATTCTTTGACAGTATATGGTTTGGATAAAAACGTATTCACACCGATGTCAGTGACGGCGCTAAGTTTACCATCGGACATTAATCCGCTACTGGCAATAATTTTGACTTCTGGGTTAATTTTTTTTAAGGTACGGATGACAGTTAAACCATCCAAGGAAGGCAGTATGATATCGATTAACACCACACTAATTTTGTCCATATTTTTAGCGTAGAGTGCGATCGCTTCAATGCCATCACTAGCAATTAAGGTCTCATAGTTGTGGGCTTCTAATGAGGATTTAGTAATCTCTTGAATGGCGGCTTCATCATCCACAACTAAAATCAACTCTCCATGTCCTGTTTGAGGAACCGACTCTTCTACCGTTAGTGTTTCCATTCCCGCCACAGCTGGTAAGTAAACTTTAAAGCTAGTGCCATTTCCGATTTCGCTGTAGACGTTGACAAAACCCCCGTGGCTTTTAATGATTCCCAGCACGGTGGAAAGCCCCAACCCCGTACCTTGTCCCACATCTTTTGTGGTAAAAAATGGCTCGAAAATTCTGTCTAAGATTTCCCCAGGAATGCCGACTCCATTATCACAGACAGTAATCACTGTGTAAGGGCCGACTTTGGCTTCCAGGTTCATCCGCGCATAATTTTCGTCAACAAACAGATTTTCTCCAGAGATTCTCAAATTACCGCCATTGGGCATAGCATCACGAGCATTAACGCACAGATTCATCAATACTTGATGCAGTTGGGTACTGTCTCCAGAAACCATCCATAAATCCTGCGGTATGTCAACGCTAACTTCTATGGATTTGGGAAATGTTTCTTTGAGAATTTTGGCAAGTTCTACAATTAAGTGCCTGAGTTGCAAAGTAATGTGTTTTCCCTCCACACCACGTGCAAAAGATAGCACCTGTTTCACTAAATCAGCTCCACGTTTAGCGTTGATTTCCAAAATCTCCAATAAATGACGAGTTCGTTCATCAGCATCGGGAAATTTCAGCGGTAATAGTTGCGCTCCTGCCAAAATCGGCGTCAAAATGTTGTTTAGGTCATGGGCAATGCCACTAGCTAATGTGCCGATGCTTTCCAAACGTTGAGCGCGAAACAATTGGGCTTCTAAATGTTTTTTCTCAGTAATATCTGTGTCAACGCTCAAAATTGATTTGGGCTTTCCCTCTTCATCAGATACTAAACTCCAACGACTAGCAACAAGGACTTCTTTACCAGTTTTTGTAATTTTAGTTAACTCGCCTTGCCATTTACCTTTACTAATAACTTCTAAAAGAGCCGCTTCGATTTCCGGTGAAGGTTCGTTAAACAAAAGCTCGGTGACACTTTTCCCCTTTACCTCTGTAGCCCGCCAACCGTAAAGTGTTTCTGCGCCTTTGTTCCAGAATAAAATCTGATTGTCTAAATCTCGCACGCAAATAGCATCTGTTGTGACATCAAGTAATGCAGCCTGTTCTTTGATTTTTTCCTGGGCTAATTTGTGTTCGCGCAATGCAGTTTGCCGTTCGGTAACATCGATGCTGGCGCAAGTCACCCCAACCACTTCTTGGGACTCATTCCGCAATGGCTCCACTGTTAAATCATAATATCGAGTGGTTTCTTTGGTTGTAATTGATACTTCTTCTCGTGCTGCTATGCCAGTGTTGAGTACCGCAAGTTTAATATTGGTGAGGTTTTGAGCATCTCCGGCTGAGACGATGTCTAGGTCTTTTTTGCCCAATATTTGCTCTACCGTCAATCCATAGGAGGGATTGTAAACCCAAGTGTAGCGTAACTCCCGATCTTGGTTGTAGACAAAAATCGGAGAATTTTTCAAGGCTACACGAAATCGCTCTTCACTCTGGCGCAATGCGTTGTCTGCCCGTTGACGTTCAATTGCATAACGCATAGAACGCACCAGTAAATCACCAGTTACTTGTCCTTTGACTAAATAATCTTGCGCTCCTTCTTGCATTGCCTTAGTTGCTAAGGTTTCATCATTTATACCCGTTAGCACAATAATTGGAGTTGCTTTTGCCTGTTGGTGAGCAGTCACAAAGGTTTCTAGTCCCTGACTATCTGGTAGGGAAAGGTCTAACAAAATAACATCAAAAATTTCAGTTTTTAAGTACTTGAGTGCTTCGGAAAGCCGCTCAACTGGCATTAAATCAACTATGACTGTGTTAACTTCCTTTAAAAACTCCTGTAACAAAAAAACATCACCAGGGTTGTCTTCTACTAACAAAACTTTTATATTTTTTCCTGCCATTGCCATCACTCCGGTGGCAGTTTTACGATCGCAAACCAAAAATTTTCGATTGATTTTACAATTTTAACGAATTGATCGAAGTCTACTGGCTTAGTTATGTAACAGTTTGCAGACAGATTATAAGCTTTGAGGATATCTTCTTCGGCTTGGGAAGTCGTCAAAACCACTACAGGAATGCGCTTGAGGTTATCATCTACTTTAATTTCTGCCAATACTTCCCGGCCATCTTTTTTAGGAAGATTCAAATCCAGCAGTACAATATCTGGATGGGCTGCTTCAACATATTTTCCTTGTTTTCGTAAGAATGCCATTGCTTCGACACCATCTTCTACGACGTTCAGGTGAATCGAGATTTTGCTATCTTCTAAGGCTATACGTGTCAGTTGGGCATCTCCAGGATTGTCCTCTACTAACAAAACCTCAATAGGCATAAGCGTTTGCATGTTTACGATTGCTTAGTAGCTCTTATCTGGAATTGTGAAGTAGAAAGTCGAGCCTTGACCCGGTTTCGACTCAACCCAGATACGCCCACCGTGACGTTCTATAATCTTCTTACAAATTGCCAGACCAATACCAGTACCCGAATACTTATCTCTGGTGTGCAAGCGTTGGAAAATTATAAAAATACGCTCAGCATATTGGGGTTCTATACCAATGCCATTATCTTGTACCCAGAAGACATATTCGTTGGGAGATGAAGAGGACGCGGGGATGGGGAGACGCGGTGACGCGGGGAAAGATGAAGACGTGGCGATGGGAAGATGCAGCAAAGTGGTGAGTAATTTCTCTCTATCTTCATATCCCCTTGTCCCCGCGTCTTCTTTCCCCGCGTCCCCGCGTCCCCTTGTCCCCGCGTCCTCTTTCTTTGCGTCCCCACGTCCC
>NZ_JACKZU010000355.1:0-8460 GCF_014222165.1 Nostoc sp. 2RC | reverse complement strand
TTTTCAGATTATTTGAAATCCTAGTAAGGAACTTTTAGAAAACTCATTTCAGTAACTAACGTATAATTTATAACGTCGATTTGTTTGCGAATTGAATTAAAATCAATAATAATACTTTTTTCAACACTGCTGTTTTTTCAATTGCTGTTTCTCTATTTAAATCAAATGTCTGAAATCAAAAACTTAGTTAGCTTATCTTCACGAATGATGGCGGTTGCTCGTGCATTAGAAACTCAAAGAGCTGATGGCTTGTTTGAAGATCCACTTGCAGCTATACTTGCTGGAGAAGACATGATAGCTGAGATTAGGCCAAAAGTTCAGGAGTTTGAAGATAAAGGCGCACCTATAATTCCTGTACGTACACGTTTTTTTGATGACTTTTTAATTTCACAAATTCCTGGAATTAGACAAGTTATTATTTTAGGTGCTGGAATGGATACTAGAGCTTTTCGCCTTCCTTGGCATCCTGATACGCAAATATATGAACTCGATCAAACAGAGGTAATTAAATACAAGGAATCTATATTACAAAATCAACATAGTAAGTGTAATCGTTGCACTATTGGTATTGATCTTAGAGAAGATTGGTCAGATTTACTATTAGCACATGGATATCGAAAAGAAATTTCAGTTATATGGCTAATGGAAGGATTTATTTATTACTTAAATGAGGCAGAAGTACATCAATTATTAACAAGAATTACTCAGCTAAGTAATCCAGGTAGTTGGCTTTTAACTGATTTTATTAGCTCATTTTTTATCAAACAAGAAACAAAAGGTTTATCGGAATATTGGAAATATGGATGCGATGAACCAGAGAAGCTATTATCTGTTTACAATTGGCAAGCCTCTGTTGTTCAAGCTGGTGATGAAGAAGCCAATTATGGACGTTTTACTCTTAAATTACCGCCTCGTAATGTTATCAATGCACCTCATTATTTTTTTGTCAAAGCACTTTTAAATACTTGATCTGTTGGTAAACTGTATATTTTTCTGCAATCGACATCCACAAATAGCTTTTGACAACCTGCTGCAACTATGCGTTCATTCGACATAGCCCAACCCCAGGTGTTTGACAGCCCCATCAGCTATGGATACCAAGGGTAATATAGTTCTAGTCGCCGAACTATCCATTGCTACACCACATAATACAGATTTTAATCCTGCATCTTGCGTTGTATCTGATTCAAAGAAATCCTAAGTGCAATTGATTGATCGTTAAATCGTAATTAGCTAGCACTATAATGAACTTGAGGATTTTTCTTTTGGGCAGCAGGCGCAGCCAAGCTTTACTCCCTGTGGTCGCCGCAGCATGGCTATCAATCGCAAAAACCATCAACACGCAACTCCCGCCAGATATCAGAAGCTTGCCAGCCAGAGTTACCAACAGATTGGAGTATGGGATAGTCTTGTACCGGAGAATACCGAGTGAGGTATTGGGGACTTCCAAGAAATAAAATCCCCAATGTATAAGAATGATAATCATTATAGGGGGGAGGAACTCAGGGCTGCCGACGGCAGCCCTGAGTTCCTTTTTGTAGTAAGTTCAATGTATGGTTCGAGTTTTGGGGTGTAGGAGTGTCAATGGAATTAACTGATTCATTAAAATTTCTGCTTAAGCAAACAGCAACTCAATTGAAAGGTTCAGCTAGAAGGCGTTTCCAGGCGCAGACTGTAATCTCATTAGGTCATGGAGGACAGCTAATAGCTCAAAATGAATTGGGGTGGGATAGGAAAACTATTCGTAAAGGAATTAAAGAATTAACTACTGGGATTACTTGTGTAGATAATTATTCAGCTAAGGGTAGATGGAAAGCAGAAGAACACCTACCTTCTTTATTAGAAGATATTAAAAAATTGGTTGATTCACAAAGCCAAACTGACCCAAGTTTTAAAAGCCAAAGATTATATACACGCTTAACAGCAAGCAAAGTAAGAAAACTATTAATTGAAAAGTGTGGCTATAGTGATCAACAGTTACCGACTGAAGAAACAATTCGTATTAAATTCAATGATTTAGGTTATAGACTCAAGCGAGTAGCAAAAGTTTTACCTCAAAAAAAATTCCAGAAACAGACGCAATCTTTGAACAATTAGCAATAGTTAATCAATCCGCTCTGGATGATCCAAGTATCTTACGTCTCAGTCTGGATGCCAAAGCCCGTGTAGATATTGGCTGCTTTGACAGAGGAGGTAAAAACCGAGTTGTCACAGAAACAGAAGACCATAATTTTCATCCAAAAACTACTGTAACTCCTTACGGCATCTTCCTTCCAGAATTAGACGAACTATTTTTATACTTTACAGAGTCTAATGTAACGAGTGATTTTATTGTAGATGTTATAGAAGATTTTTGGAAGAGTGAGAGTTGGCGATTTCCCTCAATAAAAACCCTGATTCTTAACCAGGATAATGGGACAGATAATAATTCTAGACGTACCCAGTTTATGAAACGTATCGTTGAGTTTGTTCATGAATATCAACTGAATATACGTTTAGCCTACTATCCACCCTATCACAGCAAATATAATCCCATTGAGCGAGTCTGGGGGATATTAGAAAATTCTTGGTGTGGCAGTATTTTAGATGAAGTTGCAATCGCTTTAGAATTTGCTCAAAACATGACGTGGAAAGGTAAGAATCCTGTGGTTAAGTTAGTGACTCAAACTTATGAAACTGGGGTTACTCTTACTAAGGAGGCTATGTCTGCTGTTGAAAAAAAAATAGAAAGACTCACTAACTCGAAACATGAAAAATTTTCCAATTTAGGCAAGTGGTTTGTTGATATTTGTTGTGGCAGCACTTAATTTTTACCAGAAGCTTTTAAATATTTTAAATATAAAAACATTAAGATTAATTATGATATTGCACTGAAATTATATACAGAGTGCAGACTTTTCTTTCTCTGTTTTTAGGGGGTGAGAGGCGGTTGCCGACGGCAACCGCCTCTCACCCCTTCGGAATGATTATCATTATCTTAAGAGATGTCAAATTATGATTTTTGCTGAGTAATTTATTTCTTGGAAGTCCCTTGAGCAAGACAGCGATGTTGTAATTATGGTTTACCGTGAAGAAATGCACAATCCCGATACACCTGAGCGTGGCATTGCTGAGTTAATCGTCCGCAAGCAGAGGAATGGGCCCACTGGTACGGTCAAGCTTTTGTTTGATCATCAGTTTAGCAGATTCAAGAATTTATCTCATAGTCGGGAGTTTTAATGTTATTTGCTGCTGATAGTCAAATCAATCAGGCGATCGCATAAACGCTTGAGCAGCCAGAAGTCATGACTGATAACTAAAATACCTATCTCAGTTTTACGGGCGTAATCAATGACAGCCCTCCAAATCAAAGCTTGAGTATTGGCATCTAACATCGCCGTCATCTCGTCAGCGATTAAGTAGCGAGTATGTCTTCCTAATGAACGAGCCACAGCAACTCGCTGAAGTTCACCTCCACTCAACTCATGAGGCCAGCGATTGAGCCAATTCTGATTAATATTTAAAGCTTGGAGTAATTCTTCAGAAGGCATTTGCCCTTCTTTTAAAATTTTGTTAATCCGCCAACGAGGGTTCATAGCCAATTCAGGATTTTGAAAAATCATTTGTACTGGACAATAACCCTGTATTGGCAAAGGCCTATCGTTTACACTGACAGAGCCTTCTACAGGTTGGAGATAACCAGCTAGAATTTTACCCAAAGTTGTTTTTCCTAAACCGCTAGTTCCACTCAAACCCACGATTTCGCCAGGATTTATTTCTATACTAAAGTGCCACAGTATCCAAGGTTGGTTTTGCCTGTAGCGGAAAGATAAATTTTCGCCTCTAAGCATGAATGCACCTCACTAAACCATTGCAGACTTCCCGTAAGGGCGGACGATGAGTTAAACAATCTGTAGTGGCAATTGGACATCGTTCGGCAAACAAGCAACCAAGGGGCAATGTATCAGGATTCGGTTGTGTACCCGACACAGGAATAAATTCATTCTGCGGTAAAGAACGCCAGAGTGCTTGAGTATAAGGATGACGTAATGCTTTTCCTCTATGAGTAAAATCAGTTTTAGCAGCTATCTCCACAGTTGTACCTGCGTAAAAAACAGCGACTTTATCTGCTATTTGTAAAGCAGCTTCTAGTTCGTGGGTAATTAGCAATACACCCTTACCCTCGTCAGCAAGTTCGCGCAGGTGATTAAGAGTTTCCACTACCACCTCTGGATGCAACCCTGGAGTTGGTTCATCAGCAATGACTAAATTAGCTTGCCCAATCACAGCCATTGCTACTAAAATTCGCCTAGCCATGCCACCTGAAAGTTGAAACGGAAATAGCTGCTTGACTGAGGGCGCAAGTTTATAACGTGCTAAAACTTGGTCAATAATCTGTTGAGATGCATTTGTTGATAATCCCCTCAGACGTGCAATCCGACTGAGTTGCTTTCCTACACTCATTAAGGGATCGAGATAACTAACTGATTGCGGAATTAGTACTATATCTTTTCCCCGTAATTCCACTTGACGTTTATAAGTAAGATATTCATTGTTGTAAGTTATCTTACCTGTTACATGGGCATTTTTGGGTAAAATTCCGAGGATTGCGTGTGCCAAAAGGCTTTTACCAGAGCCACTAGAACCAACAACAGCCACAACTTCACCAGCGTTAATATGCAACTCCAAATCAGCGATCGCAGTAGTCTGTTTTTGGCTTAAACCCCGGTCATACATTGTAAAGGTGACACTCAGATTTTGTACACAAAGCATTCTGAACGCTCCTTGTAGTGGTGTTATTCTTGGCTTGTTTTCGGGTCAAGTAGCGATCGCAAACTAGCACCCAAAATATCAAACAGCTTCACAGCCATTAGCAAAGCCACTCCTGGTAAAACTCCCAACCACCAGTAACCAGCCGACAGATAACGCATAGCCTCACTTAAAATCACGCCTATTGCTGGCATTTCTGGCGGTAAACCCAGTCCCAAGAAGGTTAGACCGGCTTCGTGTAAAATCACATGGGGAAATAGCAATACCAGTCCCACCATGAACTGAGGTATTAAATGAGGCAACAAATGGTGACGAGCAATCCACAGGGAAGAATGTCCTAGTTTGTAGGAAAGCTGTACATAGTCTGAGTTTTTTATTTGCAGTACCTCAGCCCGTAAAAGTCGAGCTAATCCCATCCAGTGGGTGACACTGACGGAAATCAACAAGCCTGGAACCCCGCCACCAACTGCAAAGGCAATCAGGATAATTAGCACAATATGAGGTAAACTTAAGAACACATCAATCAGCCATGTGATTACTGCGTCAACTTTACTATTCATCGTTGCTGATACTGTTCCCAAGACTAACCCGATGGCCGCACTACAGATAGCTGTCAACAAACCCACCCACAAGCTTAAACTTAAGCCGTGGAGGGTGCGGGCAAACATATCTCTGCCTAACCAATCAGTACCGAAAGGATGAGCCAGTGAGGGTGGTTGGTTGCGAGTTTGTAAGGCAATTTCTAACCCTTCTGTACCAACTAACTGCGCTCCTAGTAACAGAGTGCTAAAAATGACAAAACATAAAAGGGCGATCGCCAGAGTGCGGCTACGGCGATTACCCAGATACACCAAGCCTTTGGGCTTAGTCGGCGGATGATTTGGTAGAGTGGGGATGGCGATCGCAGGCTTTGTCATGCAGATTTTCCAAAACGGATACGGGGATCGATAATCTGGTAACTGAGGTCAGCTAAAGTGTTACCTATAAAAACAAAGGTGGCGCTAAAGAAAACAATACCCAGTAACAACGGGACATCGCTTCGCAATGCCGCCTGTACGGTAGCATTACCCAAACCAGGATAGTTAAATACTTTTTCAATTAGTACAGAACCACCAAACAGTTCGCCCAAACTGGCAAATTGCAAGGTAATCGCCGGTAAAGCAACGTTACGCAAACCGTGATGTAGAACTACCCCAGTAGTTGTTTCACCTTGAGCATAGGCAAATAAAGCATAGTTGCTATGCAGAATTTCAATCAGCTTTTCACGGGTGTGGAGGGCAATATTCGCAACGCCAATCACACTCAGAGTTAAAGCAGGTAGTAGTAAATGATGAAGCTTTTGCCATAATGTCACATCAGCCGCTAAAATACCGGGCGGCTTTGCACAGCATATCGGGGTAACTTGCAGCGTTACCGAAAAAATAATTAACAATAGTAGGGCAATCCAAAAAGCGGGAGCCGATGCCAAAGTATAAGCATAAATCCGAATCACCCGATCTACTAAAGACCCTTCCTTAGCTCCTGCGACAACACCCAGCAATACACCGAATGCACCAGAAAACAACCACGCCAACCCCATCAGTGCTAATGATGCCTCAAAACGTTCGGCTATCACTTGGGACACCGTTTGGTTGTAGGTCATGGAAGTTCCCAAATTACCTTGCAGTAGTTGTCCTAGCCAAAGGAAAAAACGTGTAGTCATGGGTCGATCTAATCCCCAACGTTGGGCAATTAATTCTCTTTGTTCTGCACCCACACGCATCACATCAGCCCCAATATAAGCATCTACCGGGTTAACAGGGGACAAGCTAACCAGGACAAAACTGATGACTGACAGTGCTACTAATAGCAGCAGAAAGTGTAGGAATTTTTGGAGTAAGAATCGCCAGATATTTTTCATTTTTCCAGATTGATTTGCTTGTAGTCAGGGCTTTAGCCCTAGTTTCATGCAATTTAAATGTTCATTCACAATTCCACTTCCAAGAGGTAACGTTGGCTAATATTGAACCTGTGTAGTTGTGAGATATCTGCTGTTGTTTGCCAAGGTCTAAACAGCTATTCACAAAGTAAGTTTGATCGGGACTAACTAGCCAAGTAGATGCAGCATCGCCTTTAGTAGTAATTCCAGTTTGACCATCCCACTGTATCTTTTGCCAAAATAATCTTGCTTCTATCTCTGAGGCTGCTGTCATACCTTTGTCAAGATTTTGGTCAACGGTAGGATTAGCATAGTAACCAGGATTTTGCCAATTTCCTTGGGCAACTGAACTATGGTAGAGATTGTACAGGATAAGTGGATCGTAAGTGCCTAGTACATAGAGAACTACATCGCTATGCAATCGGCGTTCAATTTCTTTCCAACTTCTGCCTTCCGCATTGACTTGAATACCGATTGGTTTGAGCATTTGCGCTACAGCTAATGCTAGTCCTTGGCGGACGCTATCTTTAGCAGGGTAGAGAATGCTAAACTCGGCTTTTAATCCTTGTTTTTCTAAAATGCCATCGCCGTTATTATCTTTCCAACCTGCTGCGGCAAGAATCTGTTGAGCTTTGTTAGCATCGGCATCTTGGATTTTAGCTTTAGCTTCTTCCCAAGGCATACCACTAACTGGAGTATAGGCAGGAGAACCATAGCCTTCGAGAATAGAATCAACCAAAACCTGCCGATTGATGGCGTAGTTAACGGCTTGACGAATTGCTGGGTCTGCGGTTACATCATTGCCAATGGAGTATCCTTGAGAAGTTTTCTTGCCTGTGTTGGGGATATAAGGAAGCATCAATCCTGCATGACCATCGCTTCTGTGGGCGTACAAATTCATCCCAGGAATCTGCTGAATTGCGAGTGATGGCGGTATACGCGCCACATCAACTCTACCCGCCTTCGCCGCAGCCAAGGTTGCATCTTCAAGAGTTAAAAGAATTACTAACCGTTTAATATTTGCTGGCGTTCCGTAGTAGTAAGGGTTGGCTTCAGCAATAATCTGTTCGCCAGGATTCCATTGCACTAAGCGATAGGGGCCAGAACCAATGGGATTGCGTAAGTAATTTTTGTTGTGGGCGTATTTTGGTACGATTCCCAAGCTTGCTATTTGATTGATAAAAGTAATCCGAGGCTGCTTGAGGTGTAATTCAACTTCGTAATTTCCCTTGACAACCGCTTTGTCTAATGCTGACAAATCTACTAATCCGCCACTTTCTTTAGTGTAGTTGAATGTGTAAGCAACATCTTCGGCGGTGAGGGGTTGACCATCCGAGAAGCGGACATCTTCACGGATTTTGAATGTCCAGATTTTGCGATCGCTACTAATAGTGTAGTTTTGGGCAAGGTCATTTACCAGTTCTAGATTTTCGTTACGGCGCAACAGTGTACTTTGAAAAAGTGGCGGCCCGTAATAATTCCAACCCATAGTTGGGTCGAACCCCTTGTCATCAAAATCCTCCCATGAAAAAGCCAGCACTATCTCATCTTTGGATTCACCACTAACTTTAGTAGCTGGTGGACTTGAAGAAACTTGGCTACAAGCAGTCAATATCTGCACCAGTAATAGACTCGACAACCAGTGCCACCATTTGATTTTGCAGATTTTCAATCTAGAAATACTTAAATTCACCTTAATTCTTCTCACATTTTGAATAAAAAGTTGTCAAATTAATTTTAAAAATATTCGAAGCATGGAAAATTCCCATTATATTTGTAACGCATTCAAATTA
>NZ_JACKZU010000354.1:0-8476 GCF_014222165.1 Nostoc sp. 2RC | reverse complement strand
ATGTTGCAATAGATTTTATTGTGGGATGGGTGTCCTCACCCGTCCGGGCGGGCAGGATGCCCACCCCACAAGAGTTTGGTAATGCACTATTTTAGCCCGGTCACGCCACTACAATTTAAGGTTTACTTTATAAATTGTCTCTAAATTAATTTATCAATTGTTTGCCACCCGTTCTCTACGAGAGGCTACGCCAACGGGGTGGGAATAGTAGGGTCACGACTCCCGATTCCCTACTTCCTTTTATGCTGGAATTATTTGAGATAAATAAAGCATATTTTACGTAAATTCACTCATTGTTTTTTTGTGGGCTTTATGAGAACCTCCTTTACATTACAGTAAATACATTAATTCGATAGATTTACCGTATTTTAATCAAAGCCTAAAAGATGAAAATCTCTAGGGACTTCCAAGTAAAAAAATATTCCATAGAAGACTGTTGACGATTGGCTGTGAACCGTCAACAACCAAATGTTGTTTATTTTTTCGAGTTCCGTAGCCAAAACTTTATCTAACAATTCTTTAACAATCCAAAATCTCAAATCCTCTCATCCCAAATGGTATTATGTCTGGCACTAAATCCATAAAACCTGCTTCAGTCCACAGCCGAATTCTCGTGCCTGGGCGGTATCATCCGCAACCTATAATTTCTCGGTTGGTATCTCGTTATGATTTAACCGTCAATATCAAAGCTGCATCTTTGACATTAGATACTGATAGCGATGGTTGGTTTGATTTAGAACTTTCGGGAAATCCGCAAAAGCTGACAAATAGCTTATCTTACTTGCAAGGATTGGGAGTAAATCTACTACAACTAGCGATCGCCAACCAAATTCAACCCACCCATAACTCCCTAAACTTTCCTGATTCAATTTACAAACTCAGTCCTAGAGGTTCTGCACACCTCACACATCAATGGCAAGAAGAATTTGAGCAATGGATTTCTCTCGGTCAAAGCAATCGATTGCGGTTGCAACTGTGCGTCTTGAAAACCTACTACGAACAACCAGTGATTTCCAAGTTAGTTTCTGACTATGGACTAACAGTCAATATCACCAGTGCCATACTCAAACCTGATAACCAAGATGACGGCTGGTTTGATTTGGATTTATGGGGGAGAACAAAGCAACTCCACTCCAGCCTGGGTTATTTAAAAAAACTCGGATTACCCATTTGGCTGGATTTCTCTAGCGTCTATGGCGATCGCTAACTACAAAATTCAGGAGTCACAATTGAGAATTAGCAAATAGTCTAAATTTCGTAGTACCAAATGTCTTCTTCTCGTAATACAATTCGATGCAAAGAAAGGCGATCGATCAAGCCCTCTTGCTCAAATTGCCCAAGAACACGAGTAATGGTTACACGAGTTGAGCCGACCATTTCCGCTAAATCTTCATGAGTTAGACGCATATCTATTAAACGCCCCTTCTCAACTTCCGAACCAAACTTTTTAGATAACCATGCTAATAGTTTGATGAGCATAGTATCAACTTTTTTATGGCTACGAATCACCATCAATTCTTGAGCCTGTTGGATATGGGTAAGTAGAGTTTCTGTGAGTTCACTCCACTCACCTAAAGGTAAGACTGTCGCCCCTACTTTAGTTAGGCATTCCATTTGATAAGGTTCTAATTTTGACAAAGCTTTCCCAACAACATCTCCAGGGCCCCACAATCCTAGAGCAACAGTTGTACCATCTTCCAGATAAGTAAAAGTCCTGACAAAACCCGTTTCAATCTTCCAAAGACTATTTGGATATTCTGGCAGAAATGAACGACGGGCAAAAACTTGCTTAGTATTATTACTTTGCAAATTAGTAAGATTTGTGTATAAAGAAACCATAATGCATAGTACTGTTTTTTGGTAAACTAACCGTAGTATATATATATCAGGTTATAAAAGCTTCTGTGTATTGAAATTATTAATGTTTTTATACAGGTAATGGGGCATGGGCAAACAGGGTATGGGGAAAGGGAAAGGGGTATGGTTCGACAAGCTCACCAACCAGGGAAAAGGGGTAAGATTAAATTTATTTCCTTTTCCCTTTAACCTTTTCCCCTGCCTCCCCTGCTTCTTACCCATGCCCCATTCCTAAATCCCCGCACCATCAAGAAAATCTTCAATCATGCCGTCAGAATTGTTGCACTTGGGTTTGTTGGTTGGTTCGTTACCAAGTTCTGTGGGGAAGAGGCTGGATTCGTTTTCTAATTCTTCTAAATGTTTTTCTAGAGCTTTGACTCGTTCAAATAAAGCGCGGATGACTTCGGCTTCTACGTCCCGGACTTTATCGTGGTCTAGAACATCGCCAGATAAATTGTTATGACGAGTTACACGTCCTGGAATTCCCACAACGGTGGTGTTGCTGGGTACATCTCGCAGGACTACTGAACCTGCTCCGATGCGGACGCGATCGCCAATTTGAATATTCCCCAATACTTTTGCACCGGCTCCCACAACCACATGAGAACCTAAAGTTGGATGGCGTTTGCCACTTTCTTTGCCCGTACCACCAAGGGTAACACCTTGATAAATCAAAGCATAATCGCCGACAATCGCTGTTTCACCAATCACCACTCCCATACCGTGATCGATGAACACTCCCTTACCAATTAATGCCCCAGGATGGATTTCAATTCCTGTGAAAAACCTACTAATATGAGAAATAAAGCGCGGTAAAAAGGGAATTCCGATTTTATACAGCCAGTGTGCTACTCGATGGAACAGTAGCGCCTGAAATCCAGGGTAACAGAACAACACTTCTATCCAGTTACGCGCTGCTGGGTCACGCTCAAAAATGGTTCGCAAATCAGTTAGTAGCATATTGTTTTGAGTTTTCGTTTGATTTTTGGAGTTCCCAAACTCGGATAATTCCCACTCAAAAATTAAGTATTCATGGGAATTTTCTTAAATGATAAACTACGGTAAGTCGATAGATTATAGTGTTTATTTGTGATGATAAGTGGGATGCTATCACATCCGACACTTGGAAAAAATAAATTTCGCCTAAAATGCGATAAACCTCTCAATTAACCGTAGTATATTGAGTACAGTCTTGAATAGCCAAAACTACTCTCTCCTCGATCTGTCTTCCAAAGTGGAATACGCGCTGTTAGCACTTTTAGAACTAGCAAGCCACCACGGGAAAAAAGTTCCTCTAACTATGAGTGAAATCACCGCAAAACAACCCATACCTGAGCGCTATTTGGAACAAATTTTGACCAACCTCCGGCGCGCTGGTGTGGTGCAAAGTCAACGTGGCTCGAAAGGAGGTTTCATCTTAGTTCGCGAACCTTGGCAAATCACCTTGCTGGAAATTGTCACTTTGGTGGAAGGTGAGCGCAAAGAAAAAGATACTTCTGAATCTCCGACTCTGGAAAGAACTTTAGTTTATGAAATCTGGGAGCAAGCCAATGCAGCTTCAATTGAAGTTTTGGGTCGCTATACGCTCCAAGATTTGTGCCAGGAAAGGGAAATTCGCGCTCAGCAGAGTCCTATGTATTACATTTAGCCAGCGAATTTGAGATTTTAGATTTTAAATTTTGGGTTGTTGATTCAAAATTAAAAGTCTAAAAAATTCCTAGAGTTAGCTTGCTTGATTTTTGCAACATTCTTTGCTGTCAAATCTAGAATTCTTGACTTAAACTCTTACCTCAAAAGCGCCAAGGCTAGCCGAACAGGTGTAGAGTCAATCTCAAATCGTTCGACTGAGCGTAGTCCAAGTCCAAAATCCTCTCATCCCAAATTGTTTGACAAAAGAGTGCTTATATGCGGATAGCCAGAGATATCACAGAATTAATCGGACGAACTCCTTTAGTTCAATTAAACAAGATTCCCCAAGCTGCGGGAGCGGTTGCTCAAATCGTGGTGAAACTAGAAAGCATGAATCCAGCGTCTTCTGTCAAAGACCGGATTGGCGCAAGTATGGTGGAAGCCGCAGAAGAAAAAGGTTTGATTCATCCCGGAAAGACGGTTTTAGTGGAGCCAACCTCTGGGAATACAGGCATTGCCTTAGCAATGGTGGCAGCTGCTAAGGGTTACCATCTTATTCTAACGATGCCTGACACAATGAGCCAAGAAAGGCGAGCCATGCTCAGAGCCTATGGCGCACAGCTAGAGTTAACGCCAGGGGTAGAAGGGATGCGAGGAGCGATCGCTCGTGCAGAGGAAATCTTAGCTCAAACCCCCAATGCTTATATGTTGCAGCAGTTTCGCAACCCTGCTAACCCCAGAATTCACGCCCAAACCACCGCAGAAGAAATTTGGCATGATACCGATGGAGAAATAGATATTCTGGTGGCGGGAGTGGGGACTGGAGGAACAATTACAGGAGTATCGCAAGTTATTAAGCAGCGCAAACCGAGTTTTCAAGCGATCGCAGTTGAACCAACCAGTAGTCCAGTATTAGGTGGTGGGAAACCAGGCCCCCACAAAATCCAAGGTATTGGGCCAGGATTCGTCCCAGCAATTTACCGTCCGGAACTGGTAGATGAAATCATTCAGGTTACAGATGACCAAGCGATCGCCTACAGCCGTCGCCTAGCAAAAGAAGAAGGATTACTATCCGGTATTTCTACTGGTGCTGCTTTATATGTAGCTATTCAAGTTGCACAACGACCAGAAAATGCAGGTCGCCTCATTGTTATGGTACAACCAAGCTTCGGCGAACGCTACCTCAGTACCTCACTGTTTAAAGACCCAGAGGAAAATGAATGGTTGAGTAAAGTTTGATACTATAAAGCAATTTTGGATTTTACTGTGTTGTAGTTCGATTGTCATGGTGCTATACTGTCTTACAGGTGTTGCACCTATAAACATATAATACCGAGTAAAACACTTATCAACAATTTAAACTATTTGTTTTAAGGAAGGATAATTATAATTACTCGCTATAAAAACTGATAAGTGCTACACTATGCCTTCTAAAAAACCGACTATCACAATTCGTGTGACAGACGAAGAATACAAAGTTTTACAAGCATGGGCAGATAAAGATTACAGAACGGTTCCTAGCTTGGTTTTGGCTTTAACCAAAAAAGCAATTGATGACCATACACAGCAGAATCATCAGGAAAAATCAGCATGACAGAATCACAAATCCAAGACATTTACTCGCGTCTGGATACTCTTGAATCTGAGGTAAATTCACTCAAATTATTAACAGGGACAATAGGTACAAGCCAAGTAGCGATCTCCTAAATCCTTAACACCCAAACAGAACACACCCAAATTCTGAACAATCATAGCCAAATTCTGAACAATCATAGCCAATTACTTGATGAAATTTTGCGAATACTGCGCGATCGCAATGGTGGAAGTGGCTTATAAATCTCTCCAGCTTTGCTTGTGCATTTTTCTTTAAATGATACTAAATTAGCATAGGAAGTATAGTTGGAAATTTTTGGAACAGCTTTGTAGCAAAGGTTTTTAATCCAAAATTCCAAACTTGTACTGAGCCTATCAAAGTATTTAAAATCCAAAATTGGTATGATAGACCAGTATAAACCCTGTGCAAAATGTTCCACAGGGTTGTGTTTTAGTATGAATTTTTTTCATTGGGACTGCCTTTACCGATAAATAAATTTAGTTGCTCTGTGAGCATTATTCTTTTTCTTGATGAGTGCCTTTTAACTTTTTATTTTTGCCTTGTTCACTCAAGTACTTGAATTGTCTTCAATTTCATTATTTTTCACCAATATTACCAAACAAAAACAACTAGCTGCTAGTTTTATCGGACTCAAAGCTTCACTTTTTAATACAATAAAGACCCCTAATCCTATAAGGACAAAAGGTACAACATGGTTGATGTAGCGACTTAAAATATCAGCTATGATTTTCTGTTTAGTTAGTTTGTATGCAGTGTAGCACCAAATTCCTAACAACATAAAAAACATTATTATAGTTACCACAAAACTTTCTAAGTTACTGCTAGCAAACAATGGTACGTAAACACTAATATTATCGCTACCATTAGCAACTGTAACGGCTGCCACACTGTAAATTTCAGGAGAAAGTAAATCAGGAATTGTTGTTTGGTGATATTCTTCTGTTTCTGGCAAAACTTCTTCTGAAGAATTTTCTTCTTGATTGACTAAACTACTAATACCTATGGCAATTGGTAGCAAACCAAGTAATCCAATCCAGCTTTTTGATAAAACTAATCCACTAAATAAACCAGAAAGACTCAGGATTACCAAAAATGTAAAACCTAAAAATTGACCAGTAACTATATGCCAGGGGCGAAAAGTAGAATTTATTTGAGAAAAAAATAACAACAGAATAACAATATCATCAATGTTAGTAGCAATAAATGTAATTGCCCCCGTACTAATTGCAGTAACATAGTTATTCCAGGACATTAACTTGATATACTAATAAATTGCTTGTTATAGGACTCCTATTGGATTGGGTGAAAATAACTCCATACACCCATATTCTCTGAAACCCTTTTGCCTCATTACACACATAATTTCAGATATCAAACCGGATTCCTATAAATCTTGTGTAACTTGAGAACCGTAGTTTTTTACCAAAGTTTTGGGATTGCTTCCTTCATAGTAATAACAGAACAGATCCTCCCCTACATCCCTATTTATCCAGCATGAGTAAGCTTGTAACAGCTTTCACTGAAGGAATTATTGCCTTTACAGCCACCAATATTGATGACATCATTATCTTATTAGTATTTTTCTCACAAATAGATATTAATTTTCGACGGCGGCACATCTTACTTGGTCAATACTTAGGATTTGCAGCCATTATCATTGCTAGCTTACCAGGATTTTTTGGTGGCTTAGCGATCCAACGCGAATGGATAGGATTACTAGGACTGCTACCAATAGCAATTGGTGTTCAGCAATTATTGTCTAAGAAAGAAGAAGCGATTACAGTTCAAACGGTAAGTACTGATTTTAGTCAGCCTACACCTACTAACCCGATATTGGCTTTTCTTTTGAGTGTTTTGCATCCCCAGACTTATAAAGTTGCAGCCGTAACCATTGCCAACGGCGGTGACAATATTAGTATATATATCCCGCTATTTGCCGGTCAGAACTTTACGAGTTTGGCAGTAATTTTAAGTATATTTTTTATCATGGTAGGGGTTTGGTGTGCGATCGCTTATTCATTAAGCCGTCAACCTACCATTACCAATATTTTAAGTCGTTACGGCCACGCTCTCGTACCATTTGTATTAATTGCCTTGGGTGTATTTATTATGTATGAACGAGGCACATTTAGCCTATTGCCGATTGATTTTAAATTGGGGGATGGGGCATAGGGCATAGGGCATAGGGAAAGGGAAAGGGGTAAGGGGAAAAGGGGAAAGATTTATTACTTTTCCCTTTAACCTTTAACCTTTTCCCCTACCTCTCCACACTTCCCCATTCCCCACTCCCTCTACACTTGATGAACTAATTTCCAACTCACCATCATCAAAATTGCATAAATAATAAACCGTAGCGGGCGTTGTGGAGCTAGTTTGCAGACTTTAGCACCTAGTAATACTCCTGGAACAGAACCTAACCAGATAGGTGCTACTAGACTCCAGTCAACTGTTCCGAGACTGAGGTGTCCAAAGGAGGTAAACAGCAACAAAATGGCTGCGTGTGAAATGTCTGTACCGACTAACTTGCGAGCATCAAGATTGAAAAATGCAATTATTACTAGGGCAAACATTGAACCAGAGGAGACACTTGTTAAACCAACCAAGCAGCCTAAAATTGCTCCCACAATTATTGTCTGAAAACGCCCAAAGTTAGTTTCTAGGTCTAATTTGGGTAGTTCAGGTAAATTAAACTTGGGGAAAAACGTCAATAACAACAACTGTACTAATGCCAACAAAGTCACTAGGAGAATCATTACCCCAAGCAAACGAAGCAAAATCCGATCCAGGTTATACTCGCCGGTAAGTTTAATAAAGTGCAAAATTCCCACGCCGAACAATGAGCCTGGAACACTCCCGAATGCCAGCCATTTGACAATTTCTGTGTCAAGTGTCTTTTGTTCCCAATGCTTGACACTACCGACAATCTTCATCAATGTGGCAGCTACAACATCAGAACTCACAGCAATAGAAGGCGGAACCTGAAAGATAAAAATCAACATTGGGGTAATGAGAGAGGCTCCGCCAATTCCCGTTAAACCGACAATGATGCCAACGAAGAAACTTAAAAATGGTAGTAATAGATAGTGCATATTCTTTGGGAATTTCAAGAATCAGTTATCAAGTGTCCGCACGATCGCAGTCTCGTTATCAGTGAGGAGACTAAGCTAGGGTCAAAATCCCCAAAAGAAGCCTTGATAGCTGTTCACTGTCCACCCATTGCTGAATTACTACTCCTGACTAATTTGCTCGCAGTTTCACACATAAAATCCGGTAATCCGACTAGCTTACCGTATTTTAATAGCAATTACGATTCAACGTCTACTGTATTTGTTTTGTATAGGGAATTGGGCATGGGTTAGGGGGCAGGGGGCAGGG
>NZ_JACKZU010000353.1:0-8490 GCF_014222165.1 Nostoc sp. 2RC | reverse complement strand
TGGAGACACTCTCCGCGTCACCGCGTCTCCCCGTCACCGCGTCCTCTTCTCCTGGCTATGCTCAAATCCAAGTAATTGATACAGGTAAAGGAATCAGTCCAGAATTTTTACCCCATGTCTTTGACTACTTCCGCCAAGCAGATGCCAAGACAACCAGAATATTTGGCGGACTGGGATTAGGACTAGCAATTGTGCGTCATTTAGTTGAACTTCACGGGGGCACAGTTGAGGCAGACAGTCTAGGAGAAGGACAAGGGGCGACCTTTACAGTGAAACTACCTTTGCTCAAAAGTGCCGAGTTACGAACTTCCAGCCCAGAATCTTCTAACTCAGAACTGAATACCGAAGAATCATTGCTTTTGGGAGTCCAAATTCTGCTTGTGGATGACCAAGAAGATGTACGCGACTTTTTTAGCTTTGCCTTAGAACAATATGGAGCAAATGTAACCCCGGTAGCATCGGCAACTGAAGCATTAGAAGCACTAGCAAAGTCAAAGCCAGATATTCTGTTAAGCGATATTGGAATGCCCTTGATGGATGGTTATATGCTGCTGCGTCAAGTAAGAAAATTGCCACCAGAACAAGGTGGAAATATTCCCGCCATCGCTTTGACTGCTTATGCGGGAGAAATTAACCATAAGCAAGCACTGGCAGCAGGATTTCAAAAACATCTACCGAAACCCGTAGAACCATTGGATTTAGCTAATGCGATCGTTAATTTAATTGCCAATTCTTAATTCATCAATAAGGGAAGGAATCCCCACGTCAGGGGAGATTACTACATTTGTACTCGTTTAACAAAAACGGAACATCTCACAAAATTGCTACGTCCAAACATCGTGTACGCTAATTCTAGAAAAGATTTCTACTATAGCAATCTTAAATAGTTTGTGAAATTACATGTTACTCGTTGACTGTTAACCGTTGACTATTGACTGTTAACAATTAACACCAATATTTTTCACAACTCATATAGGATTGCATATTTGAAATTTGATTTTGTCAAAATTTAAGTAAAAATTAACTAATGATTTGTATGCGTTTACCTATTTCTATTGCTGTGATTTTAGTATCATCTTTAAGTTTAAATGCTCCAGTATTCTCTATGCCTCCTGTGCAAGTGGCACAAAGTCCAAAAAGCAATAATTTGAGTTTAAAACAATTAAGAATTTACCAACTATTATGGAATGGACGAAAGATAGACAACTATCGCTATACCCTAACTAATAACTGCTTTTGCATTCCTGAAGTTAGAGGGCCATTAAACATTGAGGTGCGTAATGGTGTCACAACTTCTATCACCAATGCTCAAACTGGTGAGCCTGTAAATACTGAGCTATTAACTTCGTACAGTACAATTCCTAAACTTTTTAATCTGATTAGAGATGCTATTAATCGTGGGGAATCCCAACTGAGTGTAACCTATAAGCCACAAAAAGGTTATCCAACTGAGATTAATATTGGTAATCTTGCTGCTGATGCTGGAGTTTTCACTACAATTAGCAATTTTCAAGAACTTCCTGAAGCGATCTAAGATTATTAGGTATCTTTGAAGCAAGCGATCGCCACTACACTGATGATTGAAGTTGAGCATCTGAGTAAAATATACGGTTCTACCCCAGCGATTACTGATGTCACTTTTAACGTGGAACCAGGAGAAATTTTAGGGTTGCTGGGGCCGAATGGGGCTGGAAAAACCACAACCATGCGGATTTTAGCTGGTTACTTGCCAGCAACTAATGGTAATGCCCGGATTGCTGGTTACGATGTCCATGAAAATTCCCTGGCTGTGCGCCAAAAAATTGGTTATTTACCGGAAACACCACCGTTATATCCAGAAATGACGGTGGAGGGGTTTTTGCATTTTGTCGCACAGATTAAAGGAATTCCAGCAGGCGATCGCCATCAAAAGGTAACAGCAGCCATTGAGCGTTGTAATTTACAAGATAAGCAACGGGTAATTATTCGCAAACTTTCTAAAGGATATCGCCAACGGGTGGGAATTGCTCAAGCGATCGTCCACGATCCTCCAGCAATCATCCTCGATGAACCTACCGTGGGACTAGATCCTCGACAAATAATTGAAGTGCGGAATTTAATTAAAAGTCTTGCTGGTACTCACACAATTATTCTCTCTACACACATTCTCCCAGAAGTGAGTATGACTTGTAGCCGCGTTGCCATTATTAATCGCGGTAAAGTAGTCGCAACGAATACACCAGATAATTTAATGACCCAGTTGACAGGCGGTTCTGGGTATGAAGTAGAAATCGAAGGAGAAGCCGCCCTAGCGAAACAAGTATTGCAAAATATTGCAGGCGTGAGTTTGGTAGAATCAATTCCCACAGCAGGAGGTCATCAAGCCCAGGCAAACCGGGCTTATTTGCGGGTGATATCCCAACCGGGAAAAGAACCAGGAAAGGATATTGCCACAACTTTAGTACGTGCGGGATTCGGCTTACATGAATTGCGGCGAGTTAACGCTACCTTAGAAGATGTGTTCTTGCAACTGACCACAGAAGAAAAGAATTTAGAAGCAGTCACACAAGGAGAAGCCGCATAAATGGGTGTAGTACTGAGTAATATTATTGCCATTTATCGCCGAGAGTTACAGAGTTATTTTGTATCACCTTTGGCGTATGGAATCGCCAGTGTATTTTGGTTCGTCGCTGGGTTATTTTTCGTGATGATTTTAGTCGGGCCAAATGGCATTTTTGCGGCAGCAGCGACACTAGATTTACAAGCACAACAAGGTTTACCAACACCCACAATAGATTTCGCCTACGAATTTGTGCGAGCATATTTAGATTCAATGGGTGGGTTACTGTTATTTATCCTGCCAATTCTTTCAATGGGACTTTACGCCGAAGAACGTAAGCGGGGCACTTTAGAACTATTAGCCACATCACCAATCACCAATTGGGCAGTAGCTGTAGGTAAGTTATTAGGGGTGGTCACATTTTTTATAACAATGATTGTGCCCGTGTTAGTGTTAGAAGCCATCGCCATCAGTGGATCGAATCCACCAATGACACCCTCAGTTCCTTTAGTGGGTCATTTTGGTTTAATCTTGCTAGCAGCGGCTATTTTATCTATAGGAATGTTTATTTCTTCACTAACAGACAGCACAATTCTGGCTGCGGTTCTCACTTTTGCAGTAATATTATCACTGTTATTTTTCGATGCGATCGCTAAAAATATCCCTGGTTCCGTAGGTGAAGCTTTGGGTTATCTGTCGTTGCTCAAACACTACAACACCCTCATTCAAGGCATTTTTGATACCAGCGCTTTGATTTTATTTGCCAGTTACATTTTTTTGGGCGTCTTTCTCACAGCTCAATCAATTGATGCACTGCGCTTTCAAAGACAGTAGTTATATAAGTTATGAGTTAAAAGTTAGGAGTGAAGAGTGAAGAGTTAGGAGTTAAGAGTTAAGAGTTAAGAGTTAAGAGTGAGGAATTAAGAGTTAAGAGTTAAGAGTGAAGAGTTAGGAGTTCAGAGTTAAGAATAAAAATCATAATTTCAAACTTCTCACTCCAAACTCCAAACTTCTCACTCCAAACTCCAAATTCCAAACTCCAAACTTCTCACTCCAAACTCCAAATTCCAAACTCCAAACTCCAAACTCCTAACTCCTAACTTGTCACTCCTAACTCCTCACTTCAGTCTAATTAATATGAAGATAGTTGCAAATAAAAAACTGTGGAAATATCTGTTTTGGCTAGGCCCGTTCTTAATTGCTGTGGGATTAACAGTAGGGTTAGTCTCCGAACAGTGGGGATTAATTTCCCTAGCGTTTTTGATTGTGGGAATTGCCATTATTGGGTCATGGATAATATGGCAAAGCTACCAAACTAATTTATGGAAGCGCCGTTCTACCCAAGCTGGAACTAATGCCTTGGTGGCAACTCTGGCAGTATTAACAATTTTGGGATTAATTAACTTTTTAGGAACTCGCTATCATTTCCAGGCAGATTTAACAGAAAATCAATTATTCACCCTTGCACCACAGTCAGGGGAATTGGTGAAAGCCCTGCCACAACCAGTTAAAATCTGGGTGTTTGATATTAACCAGAATCCCCAAGACCTGCAATTATTAGAAAATTATCGCCGACAAAGCTCAAAGTTTAATTTTGAATATGTCGATCCCCAAGCTAGACCAGGAATAGCGGAAAAAATTGGTGCGAAAGATTATGGCGAAGTTTACCTGGAATATGGAGATAAAAAAGAATTAGTACAAACAATCAATCAAAATGAACGCCTTTCGGAAATCAGATTAACTAGTCGGCTACAAAAACTCACAAGTGCAACAACAAGCAAAATTTATCTACTCCAAGGTCATGGCGAAAGCCAACTTTCACCCGGTAAAGGTGCAATATCACAAGCTATTGAAGGACTCAAGGATAAAAATTACACAACAGAACCCCTAAGTCTGGTAGAAAATCCTAAAGTTCCTCAAGATGCTGCTGTGGTCATAGTAGCTAGCCCCAAACGAGGACTTTTTGAAGCCGAAGTCAAAGCCTTGCAAGAATATTTAAATCGAGGCGGTAGCTTACTGCTGATGATCGATCCTAATACAGATCCCAAACTTGACAGCTTGCTCAAAGAGTGGGGCGTTCGTTTGGATAATCGTTTAGCAGTGGATGTTTCCAGTGAAAACGTCGTCGGACTAGGCCCTGCGGCTCCCTTAGTCACAGAATACGGACAACATCCAATTACCAAAGATTTCCGCAACGATATTTCTTTTTATCCCATTTCCCGGCCTCTGGAAATTACCTCTGTACCGGGTATCCAAGCCACTCCTCTACTGCTAACCAAGCAGTATCCCCTGAGTTGGGCAGAAAGCGACCTAGAAAGCGAAAAATTAGAATTTAATCCAGATAAAGACCTCAAAGGGCCTCTGACCTTAGGCGTTGCCTTAACAAGAAAACAAACACCCAAATCTACTGTTTCTACACCCACACCCACACCGCTACCATCACCAACCACCCAAAACAAAACTTCTCCCACACCCACACCATCTCCCCTACCATCACCAACTACCCAAAACAAAACTTCTCCCACACCCGCACCATCTCCCCTACCATCACCAACTACCGAAAACAAAACTCCCCCAACTCCTGCATCTCAAACACCCACGGAATCACGGTTAGTTGTTTTTGGAAACTCTAACTTTGCCACAGATGGGTTATTTAACAGGCAACTAAATGGAGATGTATTTCTCAACTCAGTTACTTGGTTGAATCAACAAGACCAGCAACCCCTTTCTATCCGCCCCAAAGAACCGAAAAATCGCCGGATAACTCTAACAAGCACCCAAGCCAATGTTTTAACACTGTCATCTCTGTTATTTTTACCCCTCAGTGGGTTAGCAGCAGCAGTTATTCTCTGGTGGAAACGAAGGTAAAAAGAGAGTGAGGAGTGGGGAGATAAAGAAGATGAAGGGAATGAGGGAAAATAATAATTCCCCAGTCCCCAGTCAACAGTCAACAGTCATCAGTCAACACTCCCTATTTCCCCTATTCCCGACTCCCAATAAATAACAAAATAAAAAAATGAAATTGCCACGAACAACTTTAATATTGGTATTACTAGCGCTGGGTTTAGGCAGTTTTGTTTACTTCTATGAAATTAAAGGTGCTACTCAGCGAGAAGAAATTAAAGAGCAAAATCAAAAAATTTTCTCTTTTGTAGAAGATGATGTGCAAACTTTAACAGTAAAGACAAAAAAACTCACTGTGAATTTGGAACGTAGCAATCAATCTAGTAACCCTAAATGGCTAATTAAATCTCCAATATCAGAACCAGCAAATGACGCTATTGTTTCTTATTTGATGGATTTGTTGGTCAAGGGTAAGGGCGAGGCTAACGATGGTAAACTACGGACTTTGACAACTCCAGCAAATCAACTTGGACAATACGGTTTAGATGCACCACAAGCAACTATTGATATTACCCTGAAAAATCAGCAAAAGCATCAATTAATTTTAGGAAAACGTAACTTTAATGGTGTTTTTGTATATGCTCGAACTGACACGGCTACAAAACCCGATGGCAATGTAGATGTGCTATTAGTACCTATAGATTTTGAAAATGCTGTAAATCGGGAATTATCGGAGTGGAAACAACCTGTTGATAATGTTAAATCAACACCCTTGCCAAGTAATTTGCCTCTACCGACTCCGACAAATGCCAAATAGGCAATTATAGAGGCTCTTTTGTCTGTTAATATAACCTTCAATAGGGGCTAACAGCTGTTAACCCCTGTTTTAAATCTGCCTATTTTTTCTAATATAGGAATCCAATTTGATTTATGAAAAAATCTAAGTATCTGTAGTGGCGTATCAAGGCTAAAATGTTGCAATAGATTTTATTGTGGGATGGGTGTCCTCACCCGTTCGGGCGGGCAAGATGCCCACCCCACAAGAAAGAATTGACTAATGCACTATTTTAGCTGAAACAGTCCACTACGTATTTTTTCATAAATAAAAGATGAGTCCTATACCAATTGTGAATAGGACTTTTAAAATGTCCTCTGATTCAAAATCAATCTAAAATCTAAAATCTAAAATCTAAAATCTAAAATTTATGGTCAATCCGACAGCAACATTGCTAATTTCGTGCCCCGATCAACGGGGATTAGTGGCTAAATTTGCGAATTTTATTTATTCTAATGGTGGTAATATCATCCATGCAGATCAGCACACGGATTTTGCTGCTGGGTTATTCCTCACGCGCATAGAATGGCAGTTAGAAGGATTCAATTTACCGCGAGAGTTTATTGCACCGGCTTTTAATGCCATCGCTCAACCTTTAGACGCTAAATGGGAACTACATTTTTCTGATACTATACCCCGGATTGCTATTTGGGTGAGCCGCCAAGACCATTGTTTATTTGATTTAATTTGGCGACAACGTGCCAAAGAATTTATTGCTGAAATTCCTTTAATTATCAGCAATCATTCTAACTTAAAGGTTGTAGCAGACCAATTTGGTATTGAGTACAAACATATTTCCATTACTAAAGAAAACAAACTCGAACAAGAAATTCAACAATTAGAATTACTCCGCAAATACAAAATAGATTTAGTTGTATTAGCGAAATATATGCAAATTGTCAGTGCAGATTTTATTAAACAATTTCCGCAAATTATTAATATTCATCACTCATTTTTACCAGCTTTTATCGGAGCAAATCCATATCACCGAGCTTTTGAACGGGGTGTAAAAATTATTGGTGCAACTGCTCATTATGCCACTGCTGATTTAGATGCGGGGCCAATTATTGAACAGGATGTAGTGCGAGTGAGTCACCGAGATACAGTTGAAGATTTGGTAAGAAAGGGCAAAGATTTAGAGCGAGTTGTCTTAGCAAGAGCAGTGCGATCGCACTTACAAAATCGTGTCTTAGTCTATGGTAATCGCACAGTAGTATTTGAGTGATTTTTTAGAGTTCTAATACTACTTGTCGCAATCTTCTACGACTTCAATGGGTCGTGTCCCCAATTTTTTAAAGAGTAATACCAGCGTGTTTGTTTTACATCACCTGATGGTTGCTGTGCGCCATGACGACGAACGTAACGAATAACTTTCTTCATAGTCGTTACATTTTGTCTGCGATTTCAAAAGCAGCCATCATTCTAGTCTGTTATTAAGTTATATCTTTTGGCTACCAAACAAATGTTGCCATTTTTATTGTCCTATTTGCCCCACGTTCCCCAATAGAACTGTAGTGTGTGGTGGAGATGACGCATAATGAAGAAAGATTAAGCAGATTCTCAGAAAACCATCAATGAGACAGACTAGCCTAAATTTAGTTGCAATATCTATCTTTCTCATGACACTATCGGCACTGTTGGGGCCATTCTTCAACTTATCGCCAACAGTACCAGCGCTTGCTACCTTTGCCATTTTGGGAATAGCGACTTTTGACAGCTTTAGTTTACAAGGTAAGGGCGGTAGTATCTTTTTAGATTGGGTTGCTGGTTTTAAGAGCGAACACCGCGATCGCATTATCCACCACGAAGCAGGACATTTTTTAGTTGCCCACCTGTTGGGTATTCCTGTTACTGGCTACACCCTCAGTGCTTGGGAAGCCTGGAAGCAAGGGCAAGGTGGACAAGGCGGCGTGACCTTTGATGATAGTGAATTAGCATCTCAACTAGAAGTAGGTAAAATCACTGCCCAGATGCTAGACCGCTACTGCACTGTTTGGATGGCGGGTATTGCTGCCGAAACCTTAGTTTTTAATAATGCTGAGGGTGGAACTGATGATAAAAATAAGTTGATACAAGTCTTGACAATTTTAGGTTTTTCTGAGTCAGTTTATCAACAAAAAATCCGGTTTCATGCCCTACAAGCAAAAACCCTACTACAAGAAAATTGGTCTAATTATGAAGCTTTAGTTAATGCCATGCGACAACGCAGTTCTGTAGAAGATTGTCGGGAAAAGTTAGAAGTGGGGCATGGGGAATAGGGTATGGGGAGATG
>NZ_JACKZU010000352.1:0-8559 GCF_014222165.1 Nostoc sp. 2RC | reverse complement strand
TAAAATATTTTTATCAATTTAAAAGCAGGATATTTATTTTTAACAAAAAGATTAAGTTAGATTTTGCAACTGTATATCTGTGTTGATTGAAACATTACTTTAAACAAGAAAATCAAAATGCGATCGCTGTGTTTGATTCTATCTCTACTCTGGTATGATTATTATTGGAATACTATTACTATTTCCAAAATAAACACTGTTTAAACGATAAATTATATAACGAATATTTGTTTGGCTCAATCGATTTCGACGTTTAAGTAAGGATTATGAGTTGTACACTGATTTATGGTGGGCGATCGCTACATGAAGCATCCGCTATTCGAGATTACTTTTTGACAAATCTCATACCAATTTGAAAAAAGAACGAGACACACGTATCGTAGAGACGCAAACCTTTGCGTCCCTACAGATTTTTGATGTGTTGCACAGAATTTTTGAATTGATATCACTCCAGACGCTGCAAAGCGTTGCCTAAGCGAACTTTGCCAAGGTTGATGCTTTAATCTTCATCAAGTGCTGGAAATGCTTCCTCAAATTGCCACAATCTGTCTTTATTTTCCACGAACCAAATACGAGTTTCTGGAGTTAATTTACTCCAAACGTCTTCAACAGGAACATGAGGAGATGCATATTGGTACTGCTGACCAAGTAATTTCAAATTATCCGCTACATCTCTGGGAATTCCGAATTCTTCCCAGTTAATTTTAACATTTCTTCCTGAAACTCCTGCTGTGGGATCGAAAATCAATTGTGCAGATCTGACTAAATCAGCAAAGTGTTTCGGTTTGAGTTTGGTGATTTCTTGAAGAAGTGATTCGTTGTGTTCTGGAGACATTTTACTAGCAGTGGTGAAGAGTTTTAGTGTATTAAATCAGTCAATGGTTCAACAGCTTTTCACTTGGAAATCCTAAAACTTTCCGCGAATAACTGTTGTTCATTTTTCCATTGCAACTGATTTTTGAACTTACTGCCAGAGATTTTTATCCCAATGTTTCTAGTTTAGCGCCGAGTCGCCAACTTAATTATGACTAAGATTATTCAACTAAAACTGTAACAGCAGCGATGGCAATCAACATTTCGTCATTTTCATCGTTGAATTCGGGAATCGCTCGTCCTTGAACTATCATCCCCCCAGATTCCACTGTCAGAGTTTTTTGACCAAATGGTAGTACGGCTAGTACTTCCTCTTGTCTAACTTTTTCTGGGTATGGTACTGCTACTTGCACTTCCACAATCATTTCATTGGGATGACTCAAACCAGCGACTTCCCAAACACCAGGTAAAGCATTATGAGCGATGGCATTGCGTACTGCCCTAGATGCTGCTACCGTTGGTTCTTGTCCATGCTGATCTACTCCCATCCCCATTTCAATTATCAATCGTTTACGTACCATTACAACCTCCGGCAAATTTTTCACCTTGCATCAAACAAGGGCAGGCATATTATTAGGAGTAGAGGGGAGAATCATAATACCAATTCAAAATTCACGCATTCAGAAAACTAAATATCACAAGGGTTTGAACTTATGTATTTGTGGCATTCTTTTTTAAAATTGGTATAAGTCTTTACGCCTTGCAGCGAAAACTTCTTCAGATCTATTCAACAGTTAACAGTCAATAGTCACTACTCCCCACACTCCCTGAACCAAAAAATACTTATAACATATGCAATAATTTACTTAGACGCTCTGAGTAACTTTTCATTACTTTGATGGCGAACATTGGTGTTTCCTGAACGGCAAACAAAAATGCTTTTTCATCAAGAAAAGCAAGTTTACAATCTGTTTTAGCAATAGCAGTGTAAGTTCTATTTTTTACTCCTACAAGGATACCCACACCAAAAACTTCACCTTGTTCAATGGTTTCTACAACTTTACCATTGACTGATATGTCTACTTCTCCTTCGACAATGCCATACATCATATCACCAGTGTGTCCTTCTTCAAAGATGACTTCCCCTAGTGAAAATACTTTAGGATTGGCTTGTTTTTGAAATATACCAACTGTGACTACAGGACTTAGCATTAGAGCAACACCAAAATTTTTTTGTTTTTGAATGAAGCCTTCAGATAGGCATCATGAGAATCCAGAAAAGTATACTGTTTTCTGTTATTTAACTATAATTTCCGTAATATCTCTGGTTGGTTAAGGAATAATTAACGAAACTAGAATTATTTATGTAGCTCTACTTATAACCTATGGAAAAACAACCAATACAAGTAATTGGAGGTGGATTAGCTGGGACAGAAGCAGCTTGGCAAATAGCCCAAGCTGGAGTGCCGGTGATTTTATATGAAATGCGTCCAAAGCGCTTTAGCCCTGCTCACCACACAGAACATCTGGCAGAATTAGTGTGTAGTAACTCCTTTGGGGCAATGGCAAGCGATCGCGCCGCCGGATTGTTGCACGAAGAATTACGTCAGCTTGGTTCTATTGTCATTCAAAAAGCTGATGAACACGCCGTTCCTGCTGGTGGGGCGCTAGCTGTAGACAGGGGACAATTTGGGCAAGACTTAACTCAAACTCTATCGAATCATCCTTTAATAGAATTCCGTCGGGGTGAAGTCCAAGCTATTCCTGAAGGAATTGTGGTTTTGGCAACCGGGCCTTTAACCAGTCCTGATTTGGCAGAAGATTTGCGCCGCTTTACAGGCATGGAATACCTGAGCTTTTTTGATGCAGCTAGCCCGATTATCGTGGGAGATTCCATTAACCGTGACATTGCCTTTATGGCATCGCGTTATGACAAAGGTGAAGCAGCTTATCTCAACTGCCCAATGAATAAAGAACAGTATTTGAAGTTTCGAGAAGAACTCTGCAAAGCCGAACAAACAGAACTCAAGGATTTTGAACGGGAAACAGCGAAATTTTTTGAAGCCTGTCTGCCCATTGAAGAACTAGCACAGCGGGGAGAAGACACTATGCGCTATGGCCCGCTTAAACCAGTGGGTTTATCAGATAGTCGCACCGCCGAACGTCCCTATGCTGTGGTGCAGTTACGGCAAGAAGATAAAGCCGGACAACTTTGGAACATGGTAGGATTCCAAACAAATTTGCGTTGGGGCGAACAAAAACGCATCTTTGCGCTCATTCCTGGTTTAGAAAAAGCCGAGTTTGTGCGCCTGGGAGTGATGCACCGCAATACCTTTATAAATGCTCCTCAGTTGATGCATCCCACTCTGCAATTTAAAACACGTCCGACTTTGTTGGCAGCTGGACAGTTAATTGGTACAGAGGGCTACACCGCCGCCGCCGCTGGTGGTTGCTTGGCGGGAATTAATGCAGCGCGGCTAGCTTTGGGTAAACAACCGTTGACTGTACCACCCACAACAATGATGGGGGCGCTATTTGAATTTATTAGTTCTGCTTCCCCCAAACATTTCCAACCAATGCCGCCCAACTTTGGAATTTTTCCGGAACTAGGTGTGAAAATCAAAAATAAACAAGAGCGTTATGGACGTTATCGCGATCGCTCTTTGGCTGATTTAGCAAGTTGGAAGGCTAATGGTGTTGATTGTTGACGGTTCACAGTTAACAGTAGACTTCTAAGAGAAGTGGGGAAAAGGGCAAATAAAAACCCTTTTCCCTTTAACCTTTTCCCTTTCCCCCCTATGAGCAAAAGTTACTTTTGCAAGAGGTCTAGTCAACACTCAACAATAGCAATGAATATTTTTTTACTTTATACCTGTATTAAGTAATTATACGGTAAGATTGCTGCAAACCTTGAATCAGAGGGATATTCTATGCGATCGCAGCACAACTTGTTTGTAGTATGCTCGCTATCTGTCGCAACCAGCATTGCATATTTTGACAAAAATAGACCAGTATACCAATTTACAGCTAAATTAGGGCATAATATCAGCCATCCATCCCCAATACCAATAAAATGAAAATTTTATTGCCCATTGCCCTAACCCTTTTCTCTACTGTGCAATCAGGTTTTTTTCTCTATATAATATTTAAATAAGTAAAAACCGCAGTTTTTTGTTCTCAGAAAGTGCAACTTCACGAAATCTTTAACTTATTAAAAGTATTTTTACGGTTATTTAAGTATTTTTAACCAGAAATTAATTCCTTTTTTGATTGTAATATGCGAGTATTACATGGAGCGAATCCATTCGCTTCATCAAACCCAAAAGGTATATATTATGGCGACTATTGCTGGTACTCCCAACAACGATTTTTTGTCGGGCACTGTTGGAGACGATCAAATTTTTGGTGTTGGGGGTAATGATAATATCTCTGGTGGTCAGGGAAATGACCTCATTGATGGTGGACAAGGTAATGACACGCTGTTTGGTAATGCTGGCAACGATACATTTCGGGCTAGTCAAGGGAATGACAGCATTGATGGCGGTGATGGTATTGATGTAGCAGACTATAGTTACTTGAATAAAAGCATCACACTGTCAGGTGTGGGCACAATTACCAAGTCTGGTGGATTTGGTACAGACCAAGTATTTAAGGTAGAAACAGTTATTGCTGATGCCGATGTTGCAAACAACACCATAGATGCATCTGGTTCTTTACCTGGAGTATCTGCTACTGCTGACCTAGAAAATCAAATTATCTCTGCCAATAACGTTCCTGGTTTGGGGACATTAACATTTAATGTGGTCAACTTTGACAATGTTATCGGCACAAATGTTGCTGACAGCATTAAAGGTGATGGACAAGCTAACCAATTATTTGGTAAAGCTGGCAATGACACCATTGATGGTAGAGGTGGTAATGACTTAATTGATGGTGGAGACGGTAATGACGACCTCGCGGGTGGTGCAGGCAATGACACCTTTAAAGGTGGCCAGGGCAATGACAGCATCAATGGTGGCGATGGGATTGATACCGCAGATTACAGCAAGCTGGGTAAAACCATCACTCTCTCAGGAGTGGGGACAATTACAAAAGCTGGCGCACTGGGACAAGACCAAGTATTTAAAGTAGAAACAGTTATTGCTGATGCTAGTGTTGCCAACAACACCATAGATGCATCTGGTTCTTTACCTGGAGTATCTGCTACTGCCGATTTGCAAGCCCAAACTATCTCTGCCAATAACGTTCCTGGTTTAGGGACACTAACATTTAATGTCATCAACTTTGATAATGTTATCGGCACAAATGTCGCTGACAGCATTAAAGGCGATGGACAAGCTAACCAATTATTTGGCAACGCAGGCAATGACACCATTGATGGTAGAGGTGGTAACGACCTCATTGATGGTGGAAGCGGTAGTGACGACCTCACGGGTGGTACTGGCAATGACACCTTCAAAGGCGGCCAGGGTAACGACAGTATAGATGGTGGTGATGGTACTGACATCGTAGACTACGGCAACTTAGGCCAAAGCATTACCCTCTCTGGTGTAGGCACAGTTACAAAAGCTGGCGGACTTGGTACAGACCAAGTATTTAAAGTCGAAAAGGTTATTGCTGATGCTAATGTTGCCGACAACACCATAGATGCTTCTGGTTCTTTACCTGGAGTATCCATCAACGTTAACCTGCAAGCCCAAAGTATCTCTGCCAATAACGTTCCTGGTTTGGGGACATTAACATTTAATGTAGTTAACTTTGATAATATCATCGGTACAAATGCTAGTGACATCATTGCTGGCGATAACCAAAGTAACCAATTGTTCGGTAATGGTGGCAATGACATATTTAAGGCTACTCGTGGTAACGACAGTATAGATGGTGGCGATGGTATTGATACCGCAGACTACAGCAAGCTAGGTAAAACCATTACCCTCTCAGGTGTGGGTACAATTACCAAAGCTGGTGGATTTGGTACAGACCAAGTATTTAAAGTCGAAACAGTTATTGCTGATGCTAGTGTTGCCAATAACACCATAGATGCATCTGCATCTTTACCTGGAGTATCCGCCACTGCTGACTTAGAAGCCCAAACTATCTCTGCCAATAACGTTCCTGGTTTAGGAACATTAACATTTAATGTCATCAACTTTGACAATGTTAGAGGCACAAATATTGCTGACAGCATTAAAGGCGATGAACAAGCTAACCAATTGCTTGGTAATGCAGGCAATGACACCATCGATGGTAGAGGTGGTGACGACTTCATTGATGGTGGAAACGGTAATGATAAGTTAACAGGTGGTGCAGGCGATGACACCTTCAAGGGCAGTCAAGGTAATGACAGTATTGATGGTGGCGATGGTATTGATACCGCAGATTACAGTAAGCTAGGTAAAAGCATTACTCTCTCTGGTGTAGGCACAATTACCAAAGCCGGGGGATTCGGACAAGACGAACTCTTTAAAGTCGAAACCATTGTTGCTAGTGCTAGCGTTGCTAATAACACCATAGATGCATCTGCATCTTTACCTGGGGTATCTATCACTGTTGACCTGCAAAATCAAAGTTTGGCTGCTAATAACGTTCCTGGTTTAGGGACATTGCCATTTACTGTCATCAACTTTGACAATGTTAGAGGCACAAACGCTAATGACAGCATTGCTGGCGATGGACAAAATAACCAATTGTTCGGCAATGATGGCAATGACACCATCTCCGGTGGCCTTGGTAATGACACTCTCTCTGGTGGTAAAGGTAACGACAGTCTCATAGGTGGCTTTGGTGCAGATAAGTTTTTGTTTGCCAGCATCAATGACGGTCTTGACACCATCAAAGATTACAACTTTGGTCAGAGTGATAAAATCCAAATTTCTAAAGTAGGATTTGGTACTAATAGCCTTGCTGGCTTTAGCTACGATTCTTCTAGCGGTAATTTGTCTTTCCAGGGAACTCAATTCGCGTTCCTAGAAAATCTCTCATCGAATATCAGTATTGAGTTGGTCTAAAAACTGATATCGTTGGTGAGGCGATCGCAAGTTCAAGCTTTTTGTTGTAGAAGTACTAGTTATAGCAGTCCTAAATCATTTGTGAAATCTTACTGTCCAGGCTGTTGTTAGCCATCACGAATACTTTTCACAACTCAAATAGGCTTACTATAGTACTTTATCAATATAAAATCGAGAATTATACAAACATAAGTAATAGTGTTTGTATTCCAAAATAAAATTTGTGTTGCAAAAAAAGATGTTTGGCTAGAAAGTATGAATTATCTCAACTTTCATCACCGAAATTTCAAAATTTTTTGCAACACAATTACTTATACACATTAAGCAATAACTACGATTTTACCTCATTACGAGCTATTACCTCTTGCCTGCCTATACAGATCAGTTCATTAATCAAATCAGAATACTATGGTTTATCAACCTTCTATTTGCTGTAGCTTTTGATTTTACATAAAACTTCAATATTTGTACTATCTACTGTAAGATAAATTCATTAGTAAAAATCATAATTTTGTGTATATTAAAAAATAACTCTAAGTTAGAGACAGTAAGCTATTATGCTTGGAAATTGCACAGTTACTTATGCTATTCGCTGACAGTTAACTGTCAATAGTTAACAGCAGCTTATTGTTTTGTTCATTTTAATATCAAAAATTGAGGAGTAAACTTGGTGGCAGTTAAGTTAAATCAATTATTCAAGTTTTCAGTCAAATATTTACCAACAATTACAGCTTTAATAACGATTTTTTCTCTACCAGTTAAAGCAGCTACATTTTTAGTTACAGAACGCGCTACTTTTGGTGGTAATGACGAAGTTGATTGGCTGAGTTTAGGTAAAGTATTCAATCCCGTCAGTCCTGATTTTTCTACTTTTTTACCTAACTCCTTTTCAGCAACATCGAAAGGTGGTTTAGGGTTGGATGTAGATATAGCTCCAACCAATAATCCTTTGATTACCAAACCATTTGTTTTTCAAACCTCACCTTTTCCTGGTATTCGGACTAACTTCGCCAACGGTGACTATGTTCTCTTCGGAGGTATAGATGTAACAGGTTTTGGGCCTAATCCTCCTTTTCCCACCGATGGTAACGGCGGGCCTTTCACCATTACTTTTTACAAGCCTGTTTTTTGTGCTGGGGCTCAGATAGCTGTAGACGATCGCTTTACATTCGATGCATTCGTCTCGGCTTATGATATTAACAATAATCTTTTAGGTACTTTCTCGGCTCAAGGCACTTCCTCACTGCTATTGGATAATTCCGCCCTTTTCTTAGGCATTCGTAGTGATGAGGCAAACATCTCACGACTCGTTTTTAGTAGTTCTTTTCCCCAACAAGGTTTAGCTATTAATCAGGTCAGCATTATTGGAGTCCCCGAACCAACTTATACCTTGGCAATATTAATTTTTGGTGTCTCCGGTGGTGTTTTGAAACTACGCAAACTGTTGAAATAGCTTTCATTTACAGCAGTTTTGGTGGTATTTACACCAGCCGTAACAACAATAGACATCTCCAATAATTAATTCTGCATTCCCCGAAATCTTTGGTAGAGGCGTACGGCTGTTCGCCCTTAGCATTCCCATAGGTTACAGCCGTACTGCAAGGCAAAGCCTACACCCTTACATCATTTATGGAGATGTCTGATACATAATTCAGTAGTCAATAGTTCCAAAATCCATAGTCAAACATAGACAGACGTAGGAAATTTGGCTTTAAGCAACAGCACTTTTAGCGCAAAC
>NZ_JACKZU010000351.1:0-8562 GCF_014222165.1 Nostoc sp. 2RC | reverse complement strand
TTATTTTACTAAAAGTTCTAACTATCAAATATGACCTAGTTTTTCTAGAGTGTACTGATACCATTTCTTTGTGAAGCTGCACGTTAACAGTCAACAACCACTACTGAAATTTTCCACAACTCAAATACGATTGCTATATAGGACTTACGCAACTGGCATATTATTTTAAGTTTGTAGTAAGGACTGAAGTCCTTACTACAAGCAAAAAAAATTGATTTTTTGTGACACTTGCGTAAGTCCTGCTATAGTTTGGCGCATCTTCATACAGAATTGGTATGATTTTTCACGCGATTTGCAAAACCTCTCCATTTTCAAGGAAAGTCTTTGATTTTTCTCCTTCCCTGGTAATACCAAATTGGTATCAGGAAGATTTTTTTGATTTTTTCCAGATTGTGTAAAAAATGAAGGGTATATAAAGATTAAAAATATTCCATTTTTTACCAATTATACATAGATTTAATTGGCAATTAAATCTGCAAATCAAAGCAAATTTTTAATAATTTGCCTACTCTTTCATGTCTGAAAAGTAAGTAATTATTTGGCCAATGACAAGCAATAATTATTGTGAACTCAAAATCATGCAAAAACAGTTAGATAATCAGCCTAACAACCAAAACAATATTGTGAATAATTTACTAGAAGCAACGACAAATATTGTTTTTATAGATACAGCAGTTGTCAATTACCAAAGCCTCATAGCTGGAGTTACACTTGGCAGTGAAGTTATTATCCTCGACCCCAATCAAGATGGATTAACGCAAATTACTGAGTTTCTAGGAAAAGTTAAATCTAACTCAGTGAAATCAGTTCACATTGTCTCTCACGGCGGACAAGGAAATTTACAATTGGGGTCAAATTATTTGAATCTTAACAACCTCAATAGCAATATAAATTTATTAAAAAAATGGAAAAATGCTTTAACTGATGATGCTGACATTTTACTTTATGGTTGTGATGTAGCCAACGGTGAAGGTACGAAATTTGTACAACTTCTGAGCCAAATTACAGAGGCGGATGTTGCAGCTTCTAATGACAAAACAGGTAGCACAGATTTAGATGGTGACTGGGATTTAGAGGTCAAAACAGGAAAAATTGAAGCTTCCTTAGCATTTAAATCTGAGGTCATGGAGGCTTACCAATCTATTTTGCCAGCTAGTTTTATTGGAACAACTTACTCTCAAAACTTTAATTCATTAGCTAATTCCGGAACATCTATTTCTTGGACTAATGATTCAACTATTTCAGGCTGGTATGCGACAACAACAAGCTACAACGCTGGAAATGGTAGTTCTAATACAGGTGCATTGTATAGTTTTGGTTCGACTTCATCAACAGACCGGGCACTTGGTTCTGTGGCTTCTGGAACTATTTACTATGGGTTGCGTTTGAAAAACAACACAGATTCAGCAATTAGTAAATTGAGAGTAAGTTACACGGGCGAACAATGGCGCAATGGTGGTAATATATCTTCCCAAAAACTCAACTTTAGTTATCAAACTGGAACAACTCTTACAAGTTTGACAACAGGAACATGGACGCCTGTCACATCACTGGATTTTACCAGCCCAATTGCACTGCCCATCGCCACTTTTTTGGATGGAAATTTTGCAACTAATAAAAGTGTAAAAACATCAATACTAATTGATTTAGCTACCCCAATAGCTGTTGGTGAAGAAATTATATTACGTTGGGAAGACGTTGATGATTCAGGTAACGATCATGGCTTAGGAATTGATGATGTTTTTGTCCAAATAGACAAGACTACCTACGTAGTAACCAACACCAATGATAGTGGTGTTGGCTCGTTAAGACAAGCCATTATTGATGCAAATAACGATCCTGGGGTTGAGACAATTATCTTTGACCCGACTGGAATCTTCGGTGATGCTATTCCTGACATTATTACCCTCACCTCTGGGGAATTAAATGTCACAGAGGAAGTTATCATTCAAGGAACTGGGGCTGATAAACTTACCATCAGTGGCAACAATGCTTCCCGTGTTTTTACGGCTACAGCGCCCCTATCAATTGATGGGTTAAAAATAACTGGCGGAAATGCTGCTGTGGGTGGTGGCGGAATCTTCAGTACCAGCAGTGTTAGTGTGAGTAACAGTACCATTTCTGGGAACAAAGCCCTAGTCAATGGCGGTGGTATCTTTAGTCTCAGTCTCAACGTTAACAATAGTACGATTTCTGGGAACACAGCCCTGGCTAACGGCGGCGGTGTTTTTAGTACTGATGCCACTTTTACCAATAGTACAATTTCTGGAAATAAAGCGATCGCTGCTGGTGGCGGTATCTCTAGTACCAATCTTACTGTCAAGAATAGCACCATTGCTAATAACACCGCAGACACCGGTGGCGGTATCTTCGGTACAAATGCCACCCTCAGCAATACCATTGTTGCTACTAACAGCGCTAGCCTACTGAATTTAGGTAATGATGTATTTGGTCTGAACTTTGACGGTAATGCTTACAACCTAATTGGCAACCTCGCTGGTTTAAACGTATTATTTAGTACATTGGGAACTGGTACAGATATTGTTAACTCTAATCCAGGACTCAAACCGTTAGGAAATTATGGCGGTTCCACCCAGACTCATGCTTTAGAATCGAACAGTCCGGCTTTCAATGCTGGCGATCCCAATTACAGTGGTAGCTTAACTACCGACCAAAGTGGCACGGGTTTTAATCGGATTGAGTATGGTAGACTTGACATCGGAGCATTTGAATATGTAGTTCCAAAAGTCAACTTTGGTGCTGCTACCTACAACACCACAGAAGGTAGCACCGCCATCACAGTAACTATTCCTGTGACTTTAGGTCGAATTCCCAGAACAAATGTCACTATTCCCATAATCATCAATAGTAACAGCACAGCTACTCAAAACCTAGACTATACTATTTCCCCTACTACCCTGACCTTTGCGGCTGGGGCTACAGGTTCAAATTTAACCCAGGTGATTACTTTCACCATTCAACCAGATGATTTACCAGAAAATGCTGAAACAGTTGTAGTTAACTTCGGTACATTGACTGGTGCTGAACCAGGAACCATAACTGAAACTACTATCAATATTGCTGCTAACGATCCTATTCAATATGCAATTTCCACTATTCCCAGTCTGACAGAAGGTAACAGTGGTACTAAAGTTGCCACATTCACCGTTACCCGTAGCGGTGGTACTGGCGTGGCGAGTACTGTAGATTATGCTTTTAGCGGTACAGCAATTTTTGACTCTGACTATAACAATGTTCTAATTCGGAGTGGAGAAGTTAATCCAATTAGTGAGTTTATCAATCGTGACTTATCAGGTACTTTAGAATTTGTAGTCGGTGAGAAGACAAAGACAATTACAGTCGATATTTTCGGTGACAAAAAATTTGAATTAAATGAAGATATTACTGTGACATTGAGTAACCCCAATCTCACATCACCACCGGAAAGTTCTATCATTACTAATAATTCTGCAACCCTGAAAATCATCAATGATGACAAACAACCAAGCATCAAAATTTCCAATGTGTCTGTCATTGAAGGTGATATCAGCACAACCAGTCATGCCAACTTCAAACTGACTCTTTCCAATCCTAGCTATCAGCCAGTTAGCGTTAATTATAATACGAGCGATCGCACAGCTAAAATTGTTGATTTCGATTACGATTCTGCACTGGGAACAATTGTTTTTAATCCTGATGAAACTCTGAAAACTCTTAGTGTCCCCATCAAAGGCGATGGTAAATTAGAAACCAACGAAACCTTTGCTGTTACTTTGTATGGTGCTGGCAATGGCACAATTGCTGATGGTTTAGGAATTGCCACAATTTTTAATGATGACATCAATCAGACACCAAGTATTCGGATTTCAGATGTCTCAGTTAACGAAGGCAATACAGGGATGATAACTAATGCTAACTTTGCCGTCACTCTCTCCAGTCCCAGCTATCAGCAAGTTATCGTCTATTACAACACTAGTGATGGTACTGCCAAAGTTTCTGACTCTGATTACAATTTTGGTATGGGAACAATCATTTTCAATCCTGGTGAAACCTTAAAACATATTAGCTTAGGCATCAGAGGCGACAAAAAAATTGAAGGCAACGAAACATTTTTTGTCAATCTTTATGGTGCGACAAATGTGGCGATCGCAGATAATCGAGGCATGGCTACAATCAGAAATGATGACATGAAACTTTTTGCTTTTTAAGAGATGACAACGCAAGTCTTACTTTTTTTAATACAACTTGGAGCGCATCCTACTTATTACAGTAATAATACTGTAGTAATTATTTTTTTTTTAGCATAATTTTGTCCTGAGTTACTATATCAGATTTTTTGTTTTACCTCTGTAAAAAGAGGTGAGATTACGAAAGACGGCGAGAAAGCCCATTCTTTCTAGGGATGGGATAAATTGCCCTTCGCCATCTTAGTCATTGGTCAATAGCTATTAGTATTACTAAGCACAAAAAAATCGCGTATAACTACTACTTACTAATGACTCGAAATCCTCGCCGCCTAAAGCCGGGGAATGAGTTAATTATTTTATTTATCTTTGGAAGCGTATGTCTCGGCATTTGCTTCCTCTTTAGTGTTGCCTGACTAAAGTTATAAATTTCCAGTTCCCAAGTTTTATTGTCTAACAAGAATTACAAAACTTATAAAATCCCAAGGAACTTTACAGAGGAATTACACATGCCAAATCAAAATATCATTTTTATTGATGAAGCAGTTATCGACTATCAAACCTTGATTGCGGGCATTCAACCAGAGACTAGTGTAGTAATCCTTAACTCAAATCAAGATGGGGTAGAACAAATTACTCAAGCCTTGCAAGGTGGAAAATACCAATCAGTTCAAATTATTTCCCACGGCAGTGCAGGCAGTTTACAATTAGCAGCAACTCAACTCAATGCCGACAATTTGAACTCCTACGGCAATCTACTACAACAATGGAGAAATAATTTAACTGATGATGCTGACATTCTACTTTACGGTTGCAGTGTGGCATCTTTTGATTTAGCTTTTGTACAACAATTGAGCCAAATCACAGGCGCAGATGTGGCGGCTTCTAATGACATCACTGGTAATGCCGAATTTGGCGGTGACTGGGATTTAGAAGTGAAGATTGGTTCCATTGAGTCAGATTTAGCCTTGACTCCGGAGGTGAAAATAGCTTATGGCTCAATTTTAGCCTTATCTTTTGCAAGTCCTAGCAACACTGGTGTGGGAAGTGATGCCCGTTCTGTAACAGTGGGGAACTTTGATAATGACCAAAACTTGGACTTAGCAGTAGCTAATTATGGCTCGAACAATATTTCAGTGTTGTTGGGTGATGGTAATGGTGGTTTTGGCACTGTCAAAAACTTGAATGTGGGAAATAATCCCGTTTCCATAACAGTGGGAGATTTCAATCATGACCAGAAGTTAGACTTAGCAGTGGCTAACTATGGCTCCGACACAGTTTCATTGTTGTTGGGTGATGGGAATGGTGATTTTGGGGCTGCCAAAAACTTTAATGTCGGAAAAAATCCTCATTCCGTCACAGTGGCGGACTTCAATAAAGACCAGAACTTGGACTTAGTAGTAACTAACTCTGGTTCCAACACAGTTTCAGTATTGTTAGGCAATGGTAATGGCGGTTTTTGAAATTTTGCTAGTTTTATTTTGGGGAAAAAACCTTTTTTGGGGGCAGTAGCAGACTTCAACAATGACCAGAAGTTAGACTTAGCAGTGGCTAACTATGGCTCTAATACAGTTTCAGTATTGTTAGGCAATGGAGCTGGTAGCTTTGGGGCTGCGAGTAATTTCACTGTGGGAAATAACCCCTATTCTTTGACAGTGGGAGACTTTAACCAAGACGGTAACTCTGACTTAGCAGTGGCTAATTATGGTTCCAACAATATTTCAGTGTTGTTGGGCAATGGTAGCGGTAGCTTTGGGGCTGCCAGCAATTTGACTGTGGGAAGCAATCCTGTTGCGGTGGTAGTGGGGGACTTCAACAATGACGGCAATTCTGACTTAGCAGTGACTAACAATTCCTCCAGCAACGTTTCAGTATTATTAGGCAATGGTAGCGGTGGTTTTGGTAGTGCCAGTAACTTTAGTGTAGCCAGTAATCCCACTTCCATTGCAATGGGTGATTTTGACAAAGACAATGACTTGGATTTAGTAGTAACTAATTCAACGTCCAATAACATTTCAACCCTAGCCAATGATACTGTAACCCCAAAAGTTAACTTTGGTGCTGCTACTTATAACACTACAGAAGATAGTACTGCTATTGAGGTAACCATTGCTGTTACTTTAGATGTGACTCCCAATGCTGATGTCACAGTTCCCATTATTGTGAACAACATTAGTACTGCTACCAATGGCGACGATTATACCTTTTCCCCCGCTAGCGTTACTTTTAATGCTGGGGCAGCAGGTTCAAATTTAACCAAACTGATAACTTTCACCATTCAACCAGATGATTTACCTGAAAATGCCGAAACGATTGTACTCAACTTCGGTACGCTCACAGAAGGTGTTCCTGGAACAATAACTGAAACTACTCTGAATATTGCTGCTAACGATGCCATTGAATACGAAATTTCCACCACCACCCCGACTTTAACCGAAGGTAATAGCGGCACTCAATCTGTTACCTTTACCATCAGCCGCAGTGGTGGTACTGACGTGGCGAGTACAGTGGATTATGCCTTGGGCGGTACAGCAGTTTTAGACAGTGACTATAACAACATTCAAGTTACAAATGGAGGAAATGCTGCATCAGGGACTTTAAACTTTGCAGCAGGGGAAACAACAAAGACCATTACAGTGGATGTTTTGGGTGACTATACAGTTGAACTTGATGAAAACATTATTGTTACTCTCAGTAATCCCAACCTGACAACTGCGCCGGAAAGTTCCACAATTACCACCACTTCAGCCGAAGTAAACATCGTTACTGATGATTTCTTCGTTCCGACAATAATCAACGAAATTCTATTTGACCCCCCCAGTACAGATAGCCCAAAAGAATATATCGAACTGCGAGGAACTCCCGCAGCGATTCTACCACCCGGAACTTATTTAGTAGGCATTGAAGGGGATTCTGCTACTAACCCCGGCAATGTTCAAGATATTTTTGATTTGTCTGGTAAGCAGTTTGGTATCAATGGGTTGCTGGTTCTTTTGCAAAAAGGTAATAGTTATACAGTGAACCCCAATGCCAATGTATTTACTAATACTGGAACTGGAACCGGATGGGGAAGTGGGGCTTCCAGTTCAATTGGGCATCAAGGTGCAAACGACATTGAAAGTGGGTCTGTTAGCTTTTTTCTCATTCAAACTGATACTGCACCCACTTTGAGCAATGATATTGACTCCAATGACGATGGTGTTGCTGATGGTGCTACTTACTCAAATTGGACAGTGCTGGATTCCGTGGCGGTTTTAGATGGGGGAACTACAGATATAGCATACGGCTCCATTGTATTTAGAAAAAATTCTGTGGGTTCAGTTCCAACGAATGCCACAGTTGTTGACACCTCATTTACAGCTGGATATGTAGGGCGTTCTGGTAATACCACGGGTGCAACAGCTTCAGATTGGGTGGCAAGTGTAATTACTGGCACTGCACCAAATTTCTTATTAGGAAATGCTAGCAACACATCACCAGAAAGCTTTGCTAGTCAACCGTTAAATCATATAGGAAGTACTAACTTTGCTCCCAATGTAAATTACACAATTTCAACTGCTACCCCAACTGTGACTGAAGGTAATAGCGGTACGCAAACCATCACTTTCACAGTTACCCGCAGTGGTGATACTGCTGTTGCCACTAACATCAATTATGCCTTCAATGGCACAGCTACTTTTAACACCGATTACAAGACTATTAAAGTTGCAGGTGTTACAGCTAGTTCATCTGGGATGATAAAATTCGCTGCTGGAGAAACAACAAAGACCATTACATTAAATGTTGTGGGGGATAAGGTCACTGAAGCTGACGAAACCATTAATCTCACCCTTAGCCAACTCAACCAAATCAGTGTCATCGCCCCAGCCACAGTTACCATCATTAACGATGACATCCAACCCAGCATCTCCATTGCAGATAAAAGTGGCAAGGAAGATAGCGGCAATCTTGTGTTTACTGTTAAACTCTCCAATGCCAGCAGTGATGTCATTACAGTGGATTACAACACTAGTAATGATACTGCGATCGCTAACGTTGATTACACCCCAGCCACAGGAACCCTAACCTTTAACCCTGGAGTTACCACTCAAACCATCGCAATACCGATTCTTAATGATTTTGTTGCTGAATCAAGCGATCGCTTTTTTGTCAATCTTACCAATTCCATCAATGCCACCATTGCCGATACCCAAGCCAATGGTACTATCACTGACAACGATACACCAGGTATTACTATCTCTCCTGTAAATGCACTAGTAACTACCGAAGCTGGTGGTACTGCTAACTTTACTATTCAACTGGATACCCAACCCACTGCTGATGTCACGATAAATTTGAGTAGTTCCAATGTCAATGAAGGCACTATTTCAGTTTCTAG
>NZ_JACKZU010000350.1:0-8720 GCF_014222165.1 Nostoc sp. 2RC | reverse complement strand
CCCAATGCCCCATCCCCCATGCCCAAGCTAGGAATTTTTAATTCTTTTCCAACTGAAGAAATTGAAAGTTCAACTATGTCAACTCGTAACCGAGATATTCAACTCATCAAATTTTTACACCATGAACTTGAACTTTCAAATGCTGATATTGCTGTAGCGCTACGACACCGTGAGTTAAACAATGGCCCGTTACCGATGCTTCTCTGGCAGTATGGTTTAGTTAACTTAGACCAGTTAGGAAGAATTTTTGACTGGTTAGCAGAACAAAGTTAACTAATTTGTAACTGAGAATTCATGATTGAGAATTCAGAATTCTTTTTTACTGAGATTAAACTACACACCAATGCTATAAAAAATATGAGGTTCCTGAGATGATTACTACATTAATTGCTGGGTTCTGTATGTTAATTTTTTCCGGACTTGCTAATAGCTATATTAGTTATTTGCTACTTGAACAATTTACAACTGACATCGGTAAAAAAAATTAGTAAATTATACCAATTTTTAGTTCTTTGTCATACAGATGTGATATTGCTAAATGAGCAATAATTGAGGATCATGTATCCTGCTTATGTATTGTGATATTTTTAGCATTTACCATCACTAAGAATTGTAGAGAGAAAGGATATTGAGAATACTTCCAAGAGAGGGATATTTGCAATGAATCAAATCATAATTAATGACACTACATTGCGTGATGGTGAACAAGCGGCGGGTGTTGCTTTCAACTTAAAAGAAAAAGTAGCGATCGCCAAATTTCTCGATGCCATTGGTATCCCTGAATTAGAAGTGGGGATACCAGCAATGGGTGGTGAAGAAACACAAGCGATTGCTGCAATTTCTGACTTGGGTTTGCAAGCAAAACTGTTGGGATGGAACCGCGCTGTACTCTCAGATATTAAGGCTTCCATCGCCTGCGGTCTCAACCGAGTGCATATTGCCATCCCCGTCTCTGGTATTCAAATTGCCACTAAATTTCATGGTCAGTGGCGGATAAGTTTACAAAAACTCAAAGATTCCATCAGCTTTGCTGTCGATCGCGGTCTTTGGGTAGCAGTGGGAGGAGAAGATTCTTCAAGAGCTGATGAAAGTTTCCTCTTGGATGTAGCACTTTCCGCCCAAGAATGGGGTGCATCTCGCTTCCGCTTCTGCGACACCGTAGGAGTTCTCGATCCATTCACCACTTACACAAAGGTGAAGCAACTCGTTTCGGCTTTGACAATTCCTCTGGAAATTCACACCCACAATGATTTTGGTTTAGCAACCGCCAACGCCTTGGCGGGGATCAAAGCCGGAGCCACATCTGTGAATACCACAGTCAACGGCTTGGGTGAAAGGGCGGGAAATGCAGCCTTAGAAGAAGTTGTTATGGCCATCAAACGCATCTATGGCGTTGATTTAGGCATTGACACATCTCATTTGCTGGGACTATCTCAACTAGTTGCTTCTGCATCCGGCGCTGAAGTACCACCTTGGAAAGCGATCGTTGGGGAAAACACCTTCGCCCACGAATCCGGAATCCATGCTCACGGCGTCCTGCACAATCCCCTCACCTACGAACCATTTGCCCCCGAAGAAGTCGGTTGCGAACGCCGCTTAGTAGTGGGTAAACATTCTGGAAGACATTCTGTTTCCAACTTACTACAACAGCATGGAATTTTCTTGAACCCACAAGAAACCCAATCAGTTTTAGATGCAGTGCGCCATCAGTCAGTAAAGAAAAAACGTAGTTTAACCACAGAAGAAGTCTTAAATTTGGCCAGAGAACAGAGGTATTCTCATGCAACGTGATGAATTAGAGTTAGACTTACCACCTGCTTTTGAAATTGGTGAAAAAGTCAGACTTCGCAAACTAATTAAAAACGATGGTACCTTTCCTGGTAAAGAAATCGGCCAAGTTTTAGCTAAGAAAGGAGATATTGGCTACATAGCAAGTATAGGCACATATTTGCAGAGTTCCTATATATATGCTGTGCATTTCATAGAAACAGGGATTGTCGTCGGCTGTAAGAAAAAAGAACTAGAATCTGTTGAGGAGTCTCATGAAAGTAATGTTACGCGTGAATGATGCCGGCACTTTAGTAGTCTACGTTGCTAAAAAAGACCTGGAAGAAGAAGTAGTCAAACAAACTGATGGTAGTGAAGGTAAGATTTTGACCTTAGCAAATGGCTGGGAATTAGAATTTCGTGAATTACCAGATGTAGCCAATCTACCGCAAACTGTGGAAGCAAAACGACTTTCGTAAAAAAAGTTAGGAGTTAAGAGGTATGAGTTAGGAGTTAGGAGTTAGGAGTTAGGAGTTAGGAGTTAGGAGTTAGGAGTTAAGAATTAGGAGTTGAGGGTTAATAGTTAATAGCTAGGAGTTAGGAGGTGTGAGTTAATAGTTAAAAGGTAGTATTTATTAATTATCAGGTGGGAGTTACAAGTGAAAATTTATAACTTCCAACTCCCAACTCCCAACTCCCAACTCCCAATTCATAACTTTTCAATTTTAACTCCCAACTCCCAACTCATAACTTTTCAATTTTAACTACTAACTCCTAACTCCTAACTCCCAACTCCCAACTCCCAACTCCCAACTCCCAACTCCCAACTCCTAACTCCTAACTCTTCATTTTTAATCAATCATGGGTAAAAAGTATTTCACGTTATCAGAATTGAACCTTGAAGGACAGTTTTTAGGTTTTGTGGGTGCTGAACCGAAAAAATATAAATATTTGCAACTGGCAATTCCAGATGGAACTATGGAAATTAAATTGCCAAAAGAGTTGCGTCGTTCTGTGAGTTTATTGTTAGTTCCTGGTGAAGAAATTCGCGTTTTTGCTCGCAGCCAGTTAGACTCGCACACAGGCGAAATTCAAATCAAAGCTTATCAAGTCACACCAATTGGTACTTGTCCAATTCAAAATTTGCCACTCACACCAAAAGCCAAAATTATGGTGTGTCAAAAGTCCGGTTGTCTCAAACGTGGCGGTAAAGGCTTATTATCAGAATTAGAAAAAACTTTGTGCGATCGCGGTTTGTTAGACAAAGTTACCATCGAACATACCAGTTGCCAAAAATGTTGCAGCAGCGCTCCCAACTGTGTTTTACAGCTTGGTAAAAAGAAATACAAGAACATTCATCCAGAAGCGATCGCATCTTTGTTAGAGAGTCATTTAACCGAACAATACTAACTTTCTCTAGCCTGATAATACACACTTTTTAGGGGTAAAAATTTTATCCCTATTTGTCGTTGGTATTGTTTTTTTGATGTGCTTGTCAAATGGCGATCGGCTAAGTTATAACTACTGCAACGTTAGTAATACTAAATACAAACATAACTTACATAAATTTTCTGTAGTCTCGTTTAACCGTAGCTGCAAACTTACTGTGCATAAATTTTCCGTAATTACTTTAACTATTTAAAAAATGTCTCTGTTTAGCAATTTACTCAACTTACATTCAGCCAACAAGCCGCTTGAAGATTTTTTTACCGAAATTGTTGCTTATTTTCTGTCTCTGAATAAAAAAATTTTACTTGATTGGCTAAAACATCACTCAATCATTAGCGATGATAATTATTCCAGCATCAAAATTTCCACTCAACAAGCACATAAAGGACTTGAAACCCATACAGAAGATAGCAAACTTGATATTGTGGTTGAACTGTCCACTGGTATAAACACAGATGTAATCTTTATTGAATCAAAAATCGGTTCTACAGAGGGATGGCGACAATTAGAAAAATATGCTGAAATTTTGAGCAATTTACCGAATGTCAAAAATAGAATTCTAATTTACATCACTCGTGATTACGATCCAAAAGATGAAACTAAAATTTTACCATTGAATTTATACTCAAAAGTAAGTTTTTATCAATTGAGGTGGCATCAATTTTATAACCAATTACAAAAACACACAACTGATATATTAGCCAAAGAAATCTTAATTTTCATGAGGAGAAATCAAATGTCTTATACTAATCAATTTTCATCTGTTGATTTATTAACAATGGTGAACTTTAACAAAACTCTCAACCTTATGGAATCAACTCTCAATGACGAAGTACAAGAGAAATTCAGGCTAGCTTTTGGAGGAGTCATCAAAGGCGCAGCAAGTAGAACTCAATGGAAGTGGCACAGTAGATATATTATCTATACCAGGTTTTCAGGTGAAAATTTTTGGTGTGGTCTTGGATACTTTAATTTAAATCCAGATAATTTAACGGAATATCCATATCTAGGTATATGTTTAGAGGTTTCACCTGGTTTTGAAAAACGCCAAAAAATTATTGAATCTATGAAAAAAATAATTAATGATAAGCCTGATATATGGATTCCTGAAAGTTTAACTATTTTACCAACATGGTCAGCTATTTTCTATCGCAAAAGCTTACAACAGTTTTTATCTAAAGAAAACCAGCTATCTGCTATTAAAGATTTTTTCTTAGAGTCCATTGAAGAACTCAAAAAAATTCAGCCATATTTTGATTTTCCTTGGAAGGGTGTAAGTATAGAAGCAATTACAGAAGCTGATAAAGAAGAATAGCTAGATATATTATCATCTTCTATAGCAGAAATTTAATCAGTAGCAACTATATTAAAATAAAAATAACCCTGTATTGCCTTAACTGTTATGAGCCTTGCTACTGTTAAACGTTTCACCATAGCTGAATATCACCGTCTCACAGAACTCGGTTTTTTTTGTGAGGATGACAGAGTTGAGCTAATTAGAGGAGAAATAGTACAGATGGCAGCAAAAAGTACATCACACTCTGTTTGCAGCACTCGGTTATATCGGGAGTTATTCAAGCTGGTTGCAGAAAAGGCGATTCTTCGAGGACAAGAACCAATTATTATAGCTGATGACAGCGAACCAGAACCCGATCTAGTCATTGTAAAAAATCGTCCTGATGAATATTTAGAAGCTCATCCTAGCCCATCTGATATATTGGTGGTAATCGAAATTTCTAATTCGACTTTGCAATACGATCGAGATGTAAAATTATCTCTTTATGCAAAAGCTGGTATTTCCGACTATTGGATATTTAATTTAGTAGATAATTATCTTGAATCTTATAGCGAACCTTACCAAGATTTACAAGGTAAATTTGGTTATCGTCGCAAGTTTATTTATCTGCAAAATGAATCAGTGCATCTGCCATATTTTCCTGATTTAATTCTGGATTTATCTAAAGTATTTCCAAGATAATTATCTAGCTTAAGGAGCTAAAAAGATGTCAAATCAATCTTTCCATCGCCTGCTGCAAATCATTAGTCACATCAGCAACAGTTTGTCTAGCACCCAAACGATTTTCTTTATATGCCGGGTAACGTTCAGAAATAGATATAGGTTCACCCACAGTTAATTTGACTTTTTCCTTTCCTAAATTAGGACGTTGGAGAGCTTTATCGCCTTGAATCTTAGCAATCATTTTCCATAAAATTAGAGTTGTTTCGGCAAATCTTTCTACCGTTGGTTTTTCTTTAATATAGTTACCAGAAACTGCCACAAAGCTTTCCACTAAACGCATGTGCCACATTCTTGCATTGGCTTCTTCGGCAACGCGATCGCCTAAAGCTTTTTCCACAGCAGATACTCCTTTCACATCCTTAAATTCTTCTCTAAATATATAATTCCAACCAGCTTGTTCCACTCGCCGACAACGGTCAGTTAAAGAACCTTTAGATTGCAAATCAAAATATTGTTCTGATATCAACAGCGCTGCATTCAACAAAGCTTGTAAACGCACTGCTAACGCTTGATTTCTATCTGGAATTTGCTCAGCAACAGTTTTGGCATCTGGTAGTTTTTGATGATAGAAACGCGTGTAAAATACTTCCATCAGCGAAAGTAAATGCTCTGCCAAAGTTAATAATCGCGGATATAGCGTTTCTACAGTAGCAACATTACCTGGTTGTGGTGCATTTACAGGTAAACCACTAGCAGCTTCTAATTCACCTAAAAGATTAGCGATCGCATCCCAAGGAGCATCAACATAACTATATTTAATTCCAACTGGTACAATTAAAACCTGTTCGTCCCGTCCAGCTTTTTGCAAATCCTCAGCACACCAAAAGCCTAACTGGGCAATACCGGGTTCCAGGGGGCTGATAATCTCCGACAAACCATTGGTAGCGCCTTCTGGCGATGCAGCCATTGGAAATTTTCCATTAGCAAACAAATCACGCGCCGAACGTAACCCAGTCCAATCAGCCTTACCCCGCTGAATCGGAGTACCACCCAAACCAGACATAATCCAGCCAAGGTGAGAACCAGCCCATAGAGGAATACCGCGATCGTAGATAAAATGAGCGTGAATCGGAAATTGTAACGCTGTACCTTGCGATCGTGCTACCTTTGGCACGAGTTGAGACAGCAAGTAACCCAAACCAAAGGGATCGTCAGTTTTAGGATGGCGAAAAGCCAGCAGAAAACGGATCTTACCCTCCTGGAACTGACGATACAGGTCTACCAGAACTTCTACATTGTCTGCTTCAATTTTGGTAATGGGTGTTTGCCATTTGATGAAACTTGGTAACAACAAATGAACAACTCGTAGAAATAACGGGTTGAATGCTGGAGGAATAAATTCTAAAGGTGGCTGTGCTTGATAAATTACATTAGACAAGGTTGTTTTCTCCTGAAGTAATTGGCGACTGGGGAGTGGGGAGATGGGGAGATGAGGAAGATGAGGGAGAATAATTCTTAACTCCTAACTCCTAACTCACCACTCCCCAAGCCCTTTGTACTTTATCCTTGATAATTCAAACTTTAGTTGACATAGAAATTAGCGATTTTGGAAAGGTAATAAACGATGCGACTATCACAAATGTTATTCGTTACACTGCGGGACGATCCAGCTGATGCTGAGATTCCCAGTCATAAATTATTACTCCGTGCAGGTTACATTCGTCGCATCGGTAGTGGTGTCTATGCTTATCTCCCCTTAATGTGGCGGGTACTGCAAAAGGTTTCCCAAATTGTGCGTGAAGAAATGAACGCTACAGGCGCACAAGAATGTCTTTTACCGCAATTACAACCAGCTGATTTATGGAAAGAATCGGGACGTTGGGATACTTACACCAAAGCTGAGGGAATAATGTTTTCCCTAATTGACCGCCGCGAACAACAATTAGGATTAGGCCCGACTCATGAAGAAGTAATCACAGCGATCGCTCGTGATATGATTCGTTCCTACCGCCAATTACCTCTGCATCTTTACCAAATTCAAACTAAATTCCGCGATGAAATTCGTCCCCGCTTTGGTTTAATGCGCGGACGCGAATTCATTATGAAAGACGGCTACTCCTTCCACGTCGATGAAGCTAGCCTCAAAAAAACTTACGACGATATGTATCAAGCCTACAGTAATATGTTAAGGCGTTGTGGCTTGGCTTTTCGGGCAGTGGAAGCTGATTCTGGCGCAATTGGCGGTTCTGGTTCCACAGAATTTATGGTGTTGGCGGAAGCTGGGGAAGACGAAGTTCTCTACACTGAAGATGGTAAATACGCCGCTAACGTAGAAAAGGCTGTTTCTTTACCAGCCGATATCGAACCCTCACGGTTTACAACCTACGAAAAACGCGATACACCTGGAACAGAAACCATTGAAACAGTTTCGAGATTCCTCCAATGTTCTCCCACCCAAGTGGTGAAAAATGTCCTTTACCAAACAGTTTATAACAATGGTGTGACGGTATTGGTTTTGGTGAGCATCCGAGGCGACCAAGAAGTTAATGAAGTCAAATTGCAAAATGAATTGACCAAATTAGCTTCTAACTATGGCGCTCAAACCATTCTCAATTTGAGCGTACCAAATTCCCAAGTGCAGCAAACATGGACAGCGAAATCTCTGCCTTTAGGCTACATTGCGCCAGACATTCCAGATGAGTATATTGCCGCCAATAAACAGATTCATCCTAAATTTTTGCGCTTGGTGGATCGAACAGCCGTTGATTTAAAAAACTTTGTCACAGGGGCTAATGAAACTGGCTATCACGTAGTAGGTGCAAACTGGGGCGAGCAATTTAAATTACCAGAATTAATCGTAGATGTGCGTAAATCTAGACCAGGCGATCGCGCCATTCATAACCCAGAACAAACCCTACAAAGCGCTAGGGGAATTGAAGCAGGTCACATTTTTCAATTAGGTACTAAATATTCCCAAAGCATGGGAGCAACTTATACCAATGAACAAGGTGAAGAAAAACCACTAGTCATGGGTTGTTTTGGTGTAGGTGTATCGCGTCTAGCCCAAGCTGCCGTCGAGCAATCTTACGATAAAGATGGAATTATTTGGCCAGTAGCGATCGCACCTTATCACGCCATCGTTACAATTCCTAACATTAATGATACTAAACAAGTGGAAATTGCCCAAAAACTGTACGCCCAACTCAATCAAGCCGGCATCGAAACCTTACTCGATGACCGCGACGAACGAGCTGGAGTGAAATTCAAAGACGCAGACTTAATAGGCATACCATACAGAATTGTAACCGGCCGAGCGATCGCCAACGGCAAAGTCGAAGTAGTAGAAAGAGCAACCCGTAAATCCCAAGAAATTCCCATTGAAGAAGTTATCGCAACCCTCAAACAGTGGGTTGAAGAGGCAATAGGCAAATAGACAATGGGCATGGGGCATTGGGCATGGGGCATTGGGCATGGGGCAAGCAGGAGGTGTGGGAGGTGTGGGAGGATAGTGAAGAAATCTTTCCCCCCTCTCTCCCCACACTCC
>NZ_JACKZU010000034.1:0-34376 GCF_014222165.1 Nostoc sp. 2RC | reverse complement strand
ACGTACAACAAATCAACAAGGATATTAACACCACGAAATCAGATATTACAAAAATCGATACCAAACTGAAGGAACAAACAAAAGTGAATGAGCAGGCGCTACCAAAGTTAGACCAGATACTTGATAAACTTCCTTTCATTCCTGCCTTAGCAGCAGCAGCAATCAGACCGGATATTCCAACGATTCCACAAATTGAACAAGCAGCCGCAACAGGCACTTGTAGAACAACACAACCAGGTGGCTGTATGCGGAGGGCATTAGATGATAATGCTACTAATATCACCAATAACAACAATACTAATGCAGCAAATATTTTAGACGCTGTAAATACTGGTGCGAACGCTGCGTTACTAGCAGGTCAGCAGACAATATTACAGCGGCTTGGTGACCAATTACCGGGGGGAATTGGGGGCAAATTATCACGATTCACTCAATGGTTACAGCTTGATAGAGCGTTAAATATTTTGATTTTTGCGGCAACGATCCACAATGCGTTAATGCTCTCAAATGACATAGGACAAACTTTAATTGGAGCAATTAACAATGTCCTTCAACTAATCGGCTTAAAAGGGGATGATGGAGAATCCTTTGACATCGGTTCTGTAATCAGTAGTTCGATTGAAAATTTAATCAAAAATGCAATAGGCACTGAAAATTATCAAGCGCTTACAACAGCCTGGTCTAAGGCTAACCGAATATATCAGGCGACTACAAACGTTCTTAATAGCTTTCAAAACCTAACTTCAACTGTTCTTAATGGACTGGAGTTGGTAGCAGGTCAAACAGGTAAAATCGGTAACGCATTAAGAGCAAGCGGGGAAGTTTTAGAATCCGCTTACCAGTGGATGAACCCACAGCCAAAAATCAACCGTGTTACTAACTTTTTAGAAAATCTACAAAACGGTGCATCAACTATTCAACAGGTTACTCAAGTGCCTCTAGATGTAATTAATGCTGTCACCGAATTGCAGACAGCTAACACAGAATTTATTAAAGCAATCAAAGAAGATGACAAGCCAGAAAACAAGGGTGCTGATGTTGAGCAACCTGCAAAATTAGCAGAAGATAAAGCAACAGCAAAAATTGCTTCTAAAGGACTCGAACTATTAGATATTGATTTGGAGGCTGATGACTAATGCCATTACCACCTGATTTTAATCACTGGGAACACCTCCAAGATATGCTGAGGCTTTATCACAACAAACTGGTTCGACAATACTTCAAAAATCAACCAGACAATGATATTTCAAGCCGTAAACCAGCCCTGAAACAAGCTTGTCTAATTGATGATGCTGATACTGTAGCCATGACTCAATTACGGTTGTGGTTATTTGAAATCACTGTAGGGCACGCTCAAAGTTTGCAAACTCCTGTTTACGGTATTCCTGTTCAAGAGTTGCAAAGGGAATCTAAATTTAGACCTCAAATAAAACTTTACTTCAAAGAAAAATACGACTTTGAAAAACACGGTGATGGCACAGAGCAAGTACGCGGCGAAATCGGATTCAGGATTATGAATAAAACTGCCGATACAATATCAAGGGCGGATGCTGTTGACTATGCCCGTGAAATCAAAAATGAATTTGCTACACCTCCACTGATTTGGAAGAAAGGTAAATACAAATGCACATATCTGGACTTGGATAACGGTTTTGATTTACGTTTATTGTGTGTATCTAAGTCTGAAGGTCAATCTACAGTCCAATCAGTTTTGAAGATTTTAGATAAACCTTACAGTGATAATAATTTCCAATTCATAGAAAATACTAAAGAATTTCCCGCCAACCCAGGCACGCACCGAGTATATGGCAGACAAGTTAAAAAATTCAGACAAAGACCAACTGCTGACGTAATATTTACACACGGGCAGCTACTCATCCCTGGGCAGGTCAAACCTGTAAATCTAGTCGGGCTTAACGGACGACTCAAGAGCGCTATTGAAAATGTCACGGCGTTTTGAGGCTTCTATTTATTTTTAATTCTTTTTCGGAAAGTTAACTTGTCACTGGTTTAATTCTTGCTCAAACAGGGTGCTAGTTTGGGTTGAGTTCAGTAGTGACTTTGTAGGAATTAAGACCAGATGGGTAGATATGGTGATATTCGGCGAGCAAAAGAGTTGACTGAGGCTCTAACCAAGCTACGCGAGTGGGAAGACAAGACTGTAAAAGAAAAGAGAGCTTTATATAAAGCACAACGCGGTAACTCAGTAAGAGTCAAAGTTATCCGCACTAAGGGGTATGTTGAATCCTTCGCCCTGGCTGGACGTATATATTTACCAGTAAAACTGCTTGCAGAAACCCAAACGGGAAGCAATCAAACCACAATAGCAAATATGGTTCGTAATGCAGTAGAAACAGACGGTAGGACTCTTGCGGTAGATTTTACCTTGCCTACTGGTGGGGTTTTACTTGATGGTTTAAGCGGCTATCGTCCGGCACGGCTCTCTGTAACTGACCGTGGCGCGGAAGTAACTGATAACGCTTCACGTATCACGGATCTTGAATACAAGCGGTATGACAATAAGAGTGTTTCATCTCCTTTTGGCTCGAAAAACACAGGTGGTGAAACTTATGCCGAAGCTGTAACCGCAATAAATGATATTTCCGCTATTAAAACCTTTTTACAAAAAGAAGGGAATCGAGTTTCGTTCATTCCAGAAGTTATCTGATGACCAACGTTATTTCATTACCTGAAGATTACCGTGATTTGTTGATGGTATCGGCTGGTGATTCGAGAGGTTTTAATGGGATGATTACCATCAACCAAGCCTCTGCTAATTGGCTAGCAGGAAAGTTAGATACAGGCACTTACTTCGATACCCTTGACCACTTTGGCATAGATCCACTTGGCTTTATCCGTCCGGTTGAAGAATTAGCTTTTGGTGGAATCATCACTGAAGAACTTTGGCTATGAGGCAGTTGCAGCTAGGAAACTCTAATAATTGGGAAGTAATTTACAACCAAAGTATTTCAGCTGTACAAATACCAATACAAGGGGGTGGTTATAAAATCATCCCCATTCCAGAAATATCTATTCCTGTTTTATTAGATGTTTTTGTGTTGGCGGTTTCGATTTCTACAAATGTACCAGAGGGTAGAAACTGGAAATTTGCAGGGAATTTGAGGCAACAGGTTAGTACAGGAATAGTCTTTGGTGGTTCTCAAGATGCCAGCTTCAACAGACGATACGCGTTATTTTTAGACAAGATAAATCTGCTACTTTTAACGCCAATATCTGTTGATTACAGCATATTTATCAAGGTTCCTGACTGGTTCGAGGATGCATTTGTCATTGTGTGGCGCTACACGGGGACTGATACCGATTCGATTGAAGATTCAGTTAATCAAATTAAAAATATAGACTTACCTAGAATTGAAGCGAAAGTTGATGCTCTTTAAATGACTACCACTTCTTCAACAATAGCTGCTAATACACCTGCTAATACACCAGGAATTACCCTAACACTCGAAAGTACTGGTGTGTTTCTTGGAATTTTAGTTAGTGTTTCTGCTTTGGCTGGTGTTGCCATCAGAATCATTAGCAAGATGAATAGTATTTCCGCTTCCATTAGCCAAATTGAAATAGCCCTCAAAGAGCAATCTGCAAATGCTGAAAAGATTCGCCAGCTAGAGAAAGCTTTTGATTTACATATTCAAGAATATATAAATCGAAAAGATGTAGTACAAATGCTTTTAGGGCAGTTGGATCAAAAAATTAATCATAAGTTCAAGCGCCTTCTCTTTTACACCAGGGACGTGCAGCGATTCCTACAAAGGGATACTAACTTCAAAATGCGCGAGTACGAGGAAACCACCCAGCAAGATGAATAACTCACTGGGGATTCACTCTAGCAATTTTGGTGAGTGGGGAGTGCAAGAAATCAGAAAGTAGCAAGGATAATGTAAGTCAACAAATTATTTTATCTGTCAGTACTGACGCAAAAATCACCTAATTTTGTCATCACGAGCGATAGCGTAGTTTATTCTTTTTATGGAGAAAAATACTCGGTAAAAACCCCTTCGTGACAGTTCAGGTGCTAAATATGTATACTATCGCGATAGTCACACAAGAGGGTTATATTGCAGCTTAAATGCTGATGAGCTTAGAAGGAAAAGACAGTTCGGAGCGTACCTGTAATAATCGTACCGTTGTCTTCTTGATTAGCAGGATTGACAATGGCCTGTACTACTGGCGTGATTCGGATACTGTCGCTAACTGGAAAGTTGTAAAATGCCTCAATATTAGTTTGAGTAGCATTACCAAGTTCATTAGCAATGAACGGCTGACCAACAGCAATACCGCTTTTAGCACCAGGTACAAACAGATCCGGAAAAGCAATTCCCGCCATCCAATAACTAGGGTTGATGTCACCAAAAGCTGTATTTTTATAGTTGCCATAGCCATAGCGTCCAAAAACAGCAACTCGCTCTGAAAGCCTTAGTTCTAAATTTGCCCCCAAGACCTCAAATTGCCCATTCAGTACACTGCCGCCAGTATACTGGAGACGTAATTTAAAGGCATTAGAAGGAGCGTATTCTAGCTCTACTACACCTTGATAGGGGTCTTGGAACAATCCGCGATCGCTGCGAGCATCGGGGTAGAGGATGTATCCCAGTGGAAAAATGCCAGGAACAAAGGAGGAATTAGAGGAGGTTGGTTCATTCGCAGTTGAAGCCACATAAGCAGCCCGTAGCGTAAACGGACTATCACCAGGATTCCAAGTAATAGCAGCACCACCTCCCAAGCCTTGAACTGGCAAAAGAATATAGTTGTTAATTAATGCTTGAGTTGAAAAATCTGAAAAACTGACGTTGGCGTAACTATTTGAGTCTACGTAGTCAGTCAGAGCAATCAAAGGCCCAAAAGAGACCTTAACGTCTTTCAACGGAGAGAATGTATAGTGGAGACGGGAAAGCCCAAATTGTTCCACTGGAGGTTTTGCTGAGTAGTCTAAAACGCTACCAAAAGAAGGTTCCAAGAATCCAGCCGCATTATCATCTGGGCCATTACTACCTATTTCCATCCAAATTGTCAGTAAATCAGTACCACTAAAACTTGTGGTCAAATCTAAGGTGGCTCGGTAAAGCAAGGTAGCATTGGGGTTTTCTGTGGTAATCTCTCTACCCGTCACATCAATGATGCGATCGCCACTAAAGCCTCCCCCAGTCAATGCAAGAACAACTAAACCTGTGAGTTTGGTGGTTGTAGAAAATTGGTTTGCTTCCAAAAAAGAAGTATGAGCTTCCAATTTGTCTACGCGACCCTGTAGCGTGGATAATTCAGCAGCAAATTCTATCTGGAGTCGTTGCAATATAACTAAGTCATCTTGGGATACTGATGACATTGTTCCTTGTGCAACTAGCTCATTGACTCGCTCTAAACAAGCATTTAAGGCTGCTGCAAATTCATAACGAGTCATTGCTTTGTTACCCCGGAATGTATTATCCGGGTAACCTGCAATTACACCATAACGCTCGATTAAAGACTGAAGCGCACCGAAAGCCCAGTCCGAGGGCTGGACATCTTTTAGCTGACTCACCGAGGTAACTTGCCCTTCTAAAATAGGTGTTAGCTGCTGGCTAATGTCTTCTCTTGTCTGAACGCTTGTAGTGGGGAAATCAAAGGGTGCAGAAATAACTTCTTTTGATATGTGTATAGAATCTCCCCCTGCTATACTTCTTTGTCTGCTTGCTAATAGTTTTCGGGTATGAATATGAAGTTCATTATCTCTATCTTCAGAGCAAAATGTACCCATATTTTTTAATTTACAAATTGCTGCTTTTTCTACTTCAAAAAGCTCTCTCTGCTGGACTTTTTCCAAAGTATTCCCTGTTTTCAATGCAGTAGGTAATATCTCTTGTTGTAACTCTATATCAGTAGTCAAAAAACTTTCCAAAGCTGTTTTTTTAGATATTTCTGCTACGACTAAATTGGAATTATCCACAGCAATTAGACAAAGAAAACTCAAAGTACCAACAAGATAAAAATTAGGAAAATAATGCCACAAATTCATTTTAAATATCTCTATTTTTAACTTTGGATAACAAGATGATTTAGGAACAGCAGAGAGTATTTGTTAAGTACACAAAGAAAGATATAAAAAAGATAGTCATCTGTGAGGTGACACAAAACAATATCAAGAGTATTGTATCAAGCTAGAAGTACTCATACCAATTTAATGTAAAGCTGCACTAAATTAGTAACTCTCTATTCTTGGCGCTCTTGGCGTACTTGGCGGTAGCCTCTGTCTTGCCGCTTTGCGTCTACGTTTAATTTCTGTGCATCTTCATACAGAATTGGTATCAGAGTTTATGTTTCAATTTAAACACAGTTAATTAGTAGGGGACTTTCAGGACTTTAAACAAAAGAATTATGACTATTTTGATGCACGTACTTGTATCATTGTAATTTTAATAGATGACTTGATTAGTAATAGTTAGTAAAAATATAATCAAATATTTTTAGCTTTATCAGCCGTAAACTTAAATAATCAAGTAGTGCATTGGTTACGTTTTTTGACGCTGTTCTCTAATAATAAACAGACCGATCAAAGCGACAATTAGCATCAATAATCCGGTAGCACAAACTCCATTCCACTGCCAGATATTCCAGCCATAAGTGCTAAGAAAAGACCCAAGTGCGCCGCCTACAAAATAGAAAGTGATAAACAGAGCGTTTAAACGGCTGTGAGCTTCTTCAGGCAAACTATAGATTAGCGCTTGGTTAGACACTGTAGTTACTTGCACCCCCAAGTCCAACAAGATTACTCCAACAATTAGTCCCCACAATTGGTATCCAAACAACCAAAACACTAAGAAAGAAAAAGCAGTCGCAATCAGACCAATGGCCACAGCCAGCCTCGGACTTCTCTTGTCTGCAAGTCTACCAGCCATTGGAGCTGCGGCAGCTCCAACCACTCCAATCAAACCGAACAATCCAGCTATATCGCTACCATAGTTATAGGGTGGCTGTTCTAAGAAAAATACAAGAGTGCTCCAGAAAACGCTAAACGATCCAAAAGCCATCGCTCCAGTTAGTGAAGCTTTTTGCAAGACAGGTTCTCGAAGCAACTTCAACATAGAGTGCATCAATTGTTGATAGGACATGATTACTGCTGGCTGACTCTTGGGTAACAAGCAAAATAGAGCAATTGCTAAGACCAGCATAAATCCACTTGCAATCCAATACATCGCCCGCCAGCCAAACTCTGCACCGACAAATCCACTCACAGTCCGAGCTAAAAGAATTCCGATTAACAGTCCACTCATGACTGTGCCCACGACCTTACCTCTGACTTGTGGTGGTGCAAGTAGAGCCGCAAAGGGAACTGTGATTTGAGGCACGATGGTTGTTGTACCAATGAGCAAACTGGCGACAATTAACCAGGTAATATTCGGGGAAAGGGCAGCTATACCCAAAGCCAGAGCAGTTGCCGTTAGCATGGTGACAATCAATCGCCGCCGTTCCAACAGGTCTCCCAACGGGACAATCAAGAGATTCCCTAACGCATAGCCAATTTGACTCAAGGTTGGGATAAGACCTGTATCCTGAACAGACGCATCAAGACTTTGGGCGATCGCTGCCAAGAGCGGTTGATTGTAATACATATTGGCGGCAGCAGCTCCGCTGGTAATTGCCATTAGCCAAACGATGTTGCGTTTCATAGCGATTACATAATAGACAAATGGATCTGAGGTAACTACAAGGAATGTAGAAAAATTTAAAACTCAGCTTACCTACTTAGATGAGGACTGAAGAATAGTTGATTGTAAATCGCATAGATCGCAACCATTCTAAGTTAATGGGTTTACCAAGTAGTAACTAATTGTTGAATTGCTGTAGAAGCCGCTGCTAAAGACTGTTGTCGTTCTTCAGCCCCCATTGATAAATTCTCTGCATGGATAAACGTAATATCCGTGATGCCGATAAATTCAAAAACTGCTCGTAAGTAGGGTTCTTGAAAATCCAGGGGCCCACCTGAGTAACTACCACCTCGTGTTGTAATCACCAGCACTTTCTTATCTTTCACTAAACCTGAATAGCCATCTGCACCCACTACAAACGTCCGTTTTACTCGCACGATTTGATCGATGTATGCCTTGAAATTAGCAGGAACGCTATAGTTATACATTGGAATGCCAAAGATATAGAGATCCGCAGCCAGAAGTTCATCAATCAACTCATTAGAAATATTCAGTGCTGCTGCTAACTCAGAAGTGATCTGATCCAAGGAACTAAATGCTCCAGCAATCCAAGATTCATCAATGGGTGGAACTGGGTATCGTCCTAAATCGCGGTAAGTAATCGTATCACTATGATGGATTTGTTTCCATGCCGTAATGAATTCTTTAGTTAAGGAACGAGAGATAGAGCGATCGCCCCTCGGACTAGAATCAATATGCAAAATATGTGTCATTTGAGTTCCTAGAGAATTGTGCAAATCTAAACCGCTATAAGGTTCTGATAAATCTGACATTGACAGGCGGCTGAGTGCTTTTATTTTCTAAAGAAAAAACTTTATAAATTAGTATACACATGCCAGCTTGACTTTGTAAAGACTTTTCTTGAGTTTCTCAAGATCGACATAAAGTTCTAGATTGTGTTGCTAAAACTTCCTGAAAATAGACCATCTGAGTTATTCAAATCATATTTATGAAGAAAAGAATTGAATATTTGTCTGAAAGAGTAGATACTTTCAGTGTCCAAGTAGAAGAACAGACAAAGCATATAAGCTAATAAGTAGGCCGATGTAAATAATTATTGTTGAGATAAGGCAGGGGGCAGGGAGCAGGGAGCAGGGGGAGAAAGAGTTTGAGCCTTATTTACTTTTCTTTACATAGTTTAGTTTTATTTCACCGACTTACTTAATCATTTAAATTGCATCCCCGCATCTTCCTAAGGCTAGGAATTATGCAACTTAAAGGCACATTAGCTTACACAATTTTTGGGACTCTGTGATTCAGCACAGACTCTTAACTGAGTTATAGCAATGTTGCCTGAAAAACATACATCGACATCACTACCAAGAGTGCGATCGCGCTTGCTATACTCTCCCACATAATAAAAGTCATCACCCTGAATACGGTAGTTGACAGGTAAGGGTTTATTACACGGTTGGCAAAACACAACTTCTGGTTCCGGTTCTCCTGGTAGCAAATGCGGCAGATTCACATTCCAAAAAGTTCCTGGTTCTAGGGGAGTGGTGAGTAAGTCAGCTATAATCCCAGTAGTCAAACGTGCGGCGAGATCCCAATCATAACTAAGCTGACCTTTGTGATACTGGGAAATGGCAATTCCGGGAATGCCAAGGATTGCTGCTTCCCTGACAGCAGCGACGGTTCCGGAAATATAAGCATCAACTCCCAGATTGCCACCAGCGTTGATTCCAGAGAGCACAAATTTGACATTTTTGCAAATATATGTGGTTGCAATTCTAACGCAATCGGCGGGAGTGCCTGCGATGGCATACTCCTTATCTGAACGACGCAGCACTTGAATCGGTCGAGTAGTAGTGACCTGATGACCACATCCCGATTGATGGTCTTGGGGAGCCACGATAATGACGTTGTTACCGTTTACACTTTTGAGGAGCGATTTGATTCCGGGAGCATCGATGCCGTCGTCATTGGTAAGGATTAGGGTCATATATCTTTGTTATAGGAAAGGCTTGATATTTAAGTCAGACGGTGATGTGATTTATCACATCAGTAAGGGATAAAAATCTCTTGCTAATGTCTTATTTTTAAGCTAGTCGCTTTTTTTTGACTGTTTGGTAGATTCCAATTAGCAAAGCATTGCAGGCCAGAATAACTACTCCAAAACCCAAGAGTGTGTTCATGATGCCTACTCGATCCGCAAAAAAGCCAATGAGAATAATCGGTAAACCATAGCCTAAATAAGCACAGACGAAATAGCCAGAAGTTGCCCTAGCGGATTGCGAACCACTAAGTCTGACAACTTCAGCCAATCCGCCTAAGTAAGTGAACCCATAGCAAGCAGTACCAGCGATCGCCACACCTGCCAAGACCAGACTTAAGACACCTAGCCATGCTCCACATGTGAAAGTGATATAGCCAAGCACAAGAATCACACAACCTAATTGGAGTGAAACCACGGCGTCAAGACGACGGGCAAATGGTTGGACTAAAACACCAGCAATCACGAAAATAAACAACATTGGCCCCGACCAGTTAGGCAGATTATATTGCAATAACTGTGCTGGTAGAATCACACCTACAACTCCAGCAAGCGACCATGCTAATGCTATTGTTAGACCAGCAAGTACAGTACCTGCTGGAAAGCTTGGCAAGCGAAGTAGCGATCCAGAAGAAGCAGGCTGTTCTGGTAGTCTCATTGCCAAGCCTAGACATCCTAAAAGTAATATGAAGATAATCCAATAACTCAAAGGAACCAAAGAGTTTTGGAGCAACAGAGCTGCATTGGTAAACAAGGCACCACTAGAAAAACCCAAAGAAGTGGTTAAACTCACATAGGCTGCCACCTGCGACCAAGATTCCGGTATCAAAGCAGATATATATGCTGTTCCAGTTCCCGTAATCAAGCCAACTCCGATTCCCTGTAAGATACGGGTGACAAACAGCGTGTAAATGGTCGGGTGGACAATCATCAAAAACGTAGCAAGTGTAGCTGATAGCAAGCTGGCTATAATTACGGTTTTACGTCCTATGCGGTCAGAAATTCCACCAAGAAAAATCAAAGTTGGTAAGAGTCCTGCCACATACGTGGCAAAGGCTACCGATGATAATCCACTACTGTAGCCTGCATTTTTAGCGTAGATACCATACAGTGGGACTTGTAAATTTGTAGCATGAGTTACAAAAAAAAGCACCGCAGCTACAATCAATATGCGTCGATTCATAGTTAAAAATTGGGTTTGCGTTGAATTACATCAATAGAGTTTCTTGCGACTTTATAAAAATTTTTCTTTATAAAAAGTGTAAAAGATGAGGTTGACTTTGTAAAGATTTTTCTTTAATTTATTAAATATGAAGAGTGAATTAACTAATAAATCAGCAACTGTCCGTACAAGACGCGCTATTCTCAAACTACTAAAGCTAGAGGGATCGATGGACGCTCTAGCTTTAGCTTCCCGTTTGAATGTCACAGCAATGGCAGTACGCCAGCACCTGTACGCCTTGCAAGAAGAACAACTAGTGACTTACCACGAAGAGTCGCGTTCTATGGGGCGACCTGCTAAACTATGGCAGTTAACTCCTGCCGCTGATAGCCTTTTTCCAGAGCGCTATGCAGAGTTGACCCTAAGCCTGCTTAATTCTGTAAAAGAAGCATTCGGTGAAGAGGGTCTCGATCGCTTATTGGAGATCAGAACTCGCCAGCAAATCCTAGAGTACCGGGAGAAAATACCTAGTGCTGGCTCTGTTGAGCAGCGGTTAGAAGCATTAGCGGCAAAACGTACAGAAGAAGGATACATGGCTGAAATCCAATGTGACGCAGATGGATCGTTTTTATTGATTGAAAACCACTGTCCCATCTGTGCTGCTGCTGTAACTTGTACCGGGCTGTGTCGTCAAGAATTAGAAGTGTTTCAGTCAGTTCTAGGTTCTAACGCTGTTATTGAAAGAACTGAACACATTGTTACTGGCGAGAGACGCTGCGTCTATCGAGTCAGAGGATCTGAGGAGATGATTTGAGGGACATTTTTTTTGTTGGCGTTGCATAAAATCATCCCCCAAATATGGAATGCTCTTTTGTTACTTATATATGGCCGTAGTCACATTGGTTAGGACAGTGTTGATTGCCCAAAGCCTTGAATTAAGTGGGTTTTTATTCAGCAATGGCTCAGCGCCCCGCTACCCCTGACAGCATTCAGCACTTTGACATAGCTGAAATTTGACTGCCATTTTGAATTCTCCAACCTCTGCACCAGTTTCTCTGGAGATGTTCTTAAAAATAATTGCGCTCCATAGTTACTCTAAAGTTGCTATTTATGCCAGGGTAGTGGGGTTCCAAGCAACGGGAGCCAATTCTAGAAATGAACAAACTAGTGAAATAAACTGTGATTCATCAAGTTTGCTCTGTTGCTGTGATGCTAACCACATCATCGGAGCCAACTTCCATACCCCTTCATAGCACCATTTTTCACCTTCTAGTTCATTCAACAGCTCAACCAGTGCTGCGAAATCTGGCCGCAGGCGTATTGGGCGGCTACAGTATTGTACCCAACTTTCATAGCGCTGTACTACTTGATAATAGCGATCGAGGCTTATGAGGATCGTAAAGTGTCGCGCTATTTCGTGTATGACAAACTGGCTAAGACCAAAATACCTTGATTGATGTTGGTCAACCAAACGGTTAATGAGACGATCGGATAATCGAATAATACTGAGTTCCTGGTCATCATACTCTTCGACAGTAATTAAGCCACTTTTCACCATTTCCCAGGTCTGTGCGTAAGAATTTTCCTCTTCTTCCCAAAGTGGCTTGTATCTTTGTAAATTTTTACAGATTTCATCTAGCCTTAAGAGTAAGTCTTGAAACAACATTTCTGTCACACGAGCTATGGGTTGATCGAACGCTTTAGCACCCAAAGGTGAGCGATCGCGTGATGCCCAAGAATCACATAATGCAGCTAACCTTCTTGCAATGGTCGATCGTGAGTATCTAAAGTCACCCGCACGAGCTACATCTAACCACAGCCGCCAATGTTTCATGGTTTGTTCCGGGTTGACCATAGTGTAAACGGAGACTAGCGCATCCACATCAAAATGGGAAGCAGATACAACGGATACTTTAGGGTGCGGGTATCCTTGTCTTAAATAATTCATTACGATTCCGGTGGACAGATCCGATTTTAGGGAGACGGGTGTTTGGACTCCCGGCCAATGGGAGAGAACTAATTCTGTTGAAGCCGTCTCTCCACTATCAACTATGATGTGGGGAATGCCATCAAGCTTATCGAATGCAACGAAGCGGATTACCATAGTGCTACACACAGAAATTTTTAATGTTATTGCTGTGGAGTACCGCTAGGAAATTAGGCGTCGAGATTGTTGATACTGATTCTTAGCTTACCATCTGGGGTAGTGCTAAGCTTCAACTTGCGAAGAGCAACTCGGCAGTAATTCCAAGGCGACACTGAAGCAGCAAAGCATGAGGGCCCACCAATGAATTCAGCTAAATCAATCATGCCAACAAAGGCTGGGTCTAACACTGCCACTACTCTGCCTCCCATAAAATGCCAGTCTACAGATGGAAGACAGTCAGCGACTGTCTTATCCACAATGACACCTTGTGAAATCCCAGTAACTCGAAGGTTGATAAAGTCAGACGACATAGTAATAAACCTGCCTTGAAAATAGGGAGTAGGGAGTGGGGATTAGGGAAAAGAAATTTTCATTGCTCCTTTTGAGTGCAGCTCGTGGAGTCTCTTACAAAAATGATTGATGTAAAATTGGGAATTTTAAAAATCTTTGCCCTAAATAGGTTTCAGTATTAGTTTAAACGCTTTTTAGCGGCTTGCCCCAGGCATCTCTTTGCTAGAAAATAGATAAAGTCGAGATCAAAGTGTATGTGATTTTCAGATTCATTTTTGGAGATGTCTAATCTGAAGTTCCCTGTGCATTGGTACTAAAAAATTTTGTAAGCATAAATCAGTACTTTTTGCATTAGGGGAACTTCAGTCTTACGAAACGATCATTCCGGCGAGTAGATTTCAATCATTGTGCCGTCAGGGTCACGAAAATAAAGGGCGACTCTACCAGTGTTAGGAAGAGCATAAACTTCAGCAACTGGATTATTTCCATAAACTAGCGGCACTTCTAGTGAAGCTAAGTGTTCTGCCCACTCGTAAACCTTATCAGGTGTTGTTCGTAATCCTATATGAAAGTTCGGATTTTCACCAGGCCAATCACGTACTTCTTCCAAAAAGAACTCATAATCATTAAATGCTGCGACAATCTTGGTCTCGGTCATATGATACTTATAAACCAGACCCAAGACTCTTTGATAAAACTCCCAAGTAATGTCTATATCGCGCACAATAAGATTAATGTGCCTAATATCAGTTACTTTCTGTAGTTCTTTTAGCCTATTTATTGTTTGCGTTTGTACCATTTGCAAAAGCTCCTAACTCTTGAATTTTGTAATTCTTCTTATCAGTACTTTGGCAGTTTGACCACGAATTGAAGTAATTATCTTGTTCTAAGTGATAGTGTTGCATCGCATTCAGCAAACTCTATCCTAACAAGGACGCTTACCCATACCTATTTGTTGTGCTTTTTGATATAACTTTCCTTCATTTAAAAGAGAGGGAGCAATCACAACTTCAACTTGCTGCATATCCTTAATGTTTTTGGCTCCCAGTGTACCCATACTTGTTTTTAAAGCTCCCAGCAGATTATGAGTACCATCATCCAATTGCGCTGGGCCTCGGAGAATTTGTTCGCATGTACCAGTAGTGCCGACGTGAATGCGAGTACCACGGGGCAACACCGGATTAGGAGTTGCCATACCCCAGTGAAAACCCCGTCCTGGTGCTTGTGTAGATCTAGCAAAGGGTGAACCAATCATGACAGCATCTGCCCCGCAGGCGATACATTTGCAGATGTCACCACCAGTGATTAAACCGCCATCAGCGATAATTGGTATATACTTGCCAGTGTCTTCATAATAGTCATCACGAGCAGCAGCGCATTCAGCAACAGCAGTTGCTTGCGGTAAACCTACACCCAGCACGCCACGAGATGTACAAGCGGCTCCTGGGCCGATTCCCACAAGTATACCAGCTGCACCAGTCTTCATTAAATTCAAAGCGACTTCATATGTCACACAATTGCCCATAACAACAGGAATTGGCATTTCCTCACAAAACTCCGCCACATTGAGTGGCATTACTGACTCTGGTGATAAATGCGCTGTTGAAACCACCGTCGCTTGAACAAAAAACAAATCAGCTCCAGCTTTTGCTACTATCGAACCATACTTAATTGCCCCAACAGGAGTAGCACTCACTGCTGCAATGCCCCCTTGTTGTTTAATTTCCCTAATTCTCTGTTCAATTAAATCAGGCTTAATTGGCTCTGCATAAAGTTTTTGCATCAGCTGGACAAACTCAGTTTTATCTACCGAGGTGATGTGTTCTAAAATCGGGTTTGGGTCGGGATAACGAGTTTGAATGCCCTCCAGGTTAAGTACACCAAATGCTCCTAAATCAGACAGAAGGACAGCCATAGGTACATCAACTACTCCATCCATTGCACTAGCAATTATGGGAATTTCTCGCGTAATACCACCAATGCGCCAGCTAGTGTCTGTCAAACTGGGGTCTAGTGTCCTATTTCCTGGTACTAGCGCAATTTCATCAATTCCATAAGCACGGCAAGCTGTTTTGTATCCTCCGATTTGGATATTCATAGGAATTGCTACTTTTCTCCCTACTATTTTTTGAGGTTGTCAACCTAAATGCAAAGCAAGAATGATGAGAAAACACCACCATAAACAGAGATTGATAATTCATTGTTTATGGTTTTTGTAAAATGAATTAAGGCTGATTTTTTACAAGTGCTGCTAAATAATGTACTGGCAAATAATGCTCATGCCAGGGTCGATAAATTCGACGGCTATCAAGCCAGATAAAACCGTGATTTGTCAATAATTGCTGCAATTCGTTAACACTAAAAGAACGACCAATACGCCCTTCATCAAAATCGATGAAAGAACCATCAGTATTTTCGTCAAGCGGCGTAAATACTGATAACATAGCTATTCCATTTGGCTTTAATAGAGTTTTTAAGTGGGCTAAATAGGGAAAGTATAAAGATGGGTGCTGATGGTGGAAGCAACCATTATCAAATACAGCATCAAACTTCGTTTCAGGAGAGGGTTGCCAATCAGTGAACTGCGACTTCACAAAATCAATTCTATCACCCCAAGTATAACTTAAGAACTGCCAAGCTTCATGTTCATACAAATCAAGACCAGTAACAGAATGGCCTGCCTTTAGCAGAATTTCGGCATCCTTTCCTGAACCTGCGCCGATATCTAAAATGTGAGCCTTTTGGTCACCTATGCACTCCAAGAAATATACAGGGACTTCTCGCATCGCCTCTTCATATGACCAGGCGTCATTGCTTGTCTGGTAACATTGGACAAATGCTGTTTTTAAAACTTCTCTGTATTCTTCAGATGAAATTTGCGGCGGATTTTGAGTTGCCATTACTAACCCTCTAAAAGACTTGGACGTGATGAACACAGACAAAAAAAGCACTAGAATTCTAGAATTTGATACTTGTTTAACTCTGCAAGTTAGTTTTTGCTACAGAGCTAGATGCTAATAATCGGGTTTGGATATCAAACCATAGCTATAATCCTCGATCGAGGTTAATTTTATGACCTGCACGCAAAACTTTTGCTTTCAGGTAAAACTGATTGTGTGGATTAGAAAACACGCTTGTGGATACCATTCCCTGCACATCAATGCCAAACTGTCTTAACTGTTCCGCTTTATCTGGATTGTTGGACAACAGATTAATCTTGTTAACGCCAAGTGCATGTAGCATTTGAACAGCACACCGATAGTCACGCATATCGAGGGGGAAGTCAAGCCGATGGTTTGCTTCGTATGTGTCAATGCCTTTATCTTGTAGGATATAAGCATCAAGTTTGTTGTAGAGACCAATGCCTCGTCCTTCCTGTCTCAGATAGAGTATGATTCCAGATTCCTTAGATAGCCTGAGCATTGCTTCCTTTAGTTGAGGCCCACAATCGCACCTTGCTGACCCGAAAACATCACCTGTGAGACATTCAGAATGCAGCCTAACTAATGGTGCTTCACTATTGCGCCATTTACCTACACAAATCGCAATGTGTTCTTTCCCATCACAAAGATCGTTAAATGAAACAAATTCTCCAATATATTCTTCTACTCCTGAGAAAGATATTGGAATTTGGACGCGCTGTCTGATAGTAGCTTTTGTTAAGATATTCTCAGAAACATCTAATCCAAGGTAACGGGAGCCAACTATATCCATACTCACCTTTATGAAAGAGTACAAAGAAGTAAAAAACACCTGTATTGAATACCCTTTGGGCAATATCTGACTAGCAGAAATTTCAGACAAAGAAAGTAACAGTTAGTAGTACTTGCACGTATGACAAAACTTATGCAAGTATGCCAATTTTTCAAGTTCTAATTAAGCTGACACCAAAATGTTCGCTCAATGTGCCAGTAGGATAAGTTCTTGTCTTTGCTAGGTTTTCTAATGTTAATTTAGAACGTTTCAGTGGTTCAGCAACGGGAACTGGATAATCGCCAGTAAAACAAGCCGAACAAAAACTAGCCTTATGTTCTCGCGTCTCTTCCAGCATTCCTTGGTAACTTAGATAGCTTAGAGAGTCCACTTCAATTTGTTGACTAATCTCCTCTACTGACTTGGTTGCAGCGATCAGCTGGTCTTGACTATCGGTATCGATGCCATAGAAGCAGGGATAAGTTACTGGAGGCGAGGAAATTCGCATATGTACTTCCACTACACCTGTTTGGCGTAATAGTTTAACCAGTTTCTGGCTAGTCGTTCCTCGGACAATTGAATCATCCACAATCACCACTCGCTTACCGAATAGCATATCTTTGAGGGAATTGAGTTTCATACGGATACCTAATTCACGCATAGATTGCGTAGGCTCGATAAAAGTACGTCCGACATAGCGATTTTTAATCAGTCCTTCTGTGTAACGGATGCCAGAAAATTGTGAAAAACCAATAGCCGCAGGAATACCCGAATCAGGAACACCAATGACAATATCGGCATCAGCAGGAGATTCTTTAGCCAGTCGTTGCCCTAAGCGGAGCCGATAACTGTACAAACTCTCGTTGTGCATGATGCTATCAGGGCGAGAGAAGTAAATCATCTCAAAGATACACAACTTCCGTTGCGATTTTTGACTCCAGAAATAAGAAGCTAAACCTTCTTCGGTAATCCAAACTAATTCACCCGGTTGCACATCTCGCAGATATTTCGCTCCAATGATGTCTAAAGCACAGGTTTCAGAGGCAAGAACATAACGGACTGGATGATTCCCCAAAGTGCCAATGACGAGAGGACGAATGCCGTTGGGGTCGCGAACACCCATGACACCAACAGGAGTGCCAATGACTAAACTAAAAGCTCCTTGGCAACGGTGAAATGCTTTGATTGAAGCTTCTAAGCAATCTGCACCAGCGTTGATTTCTTCAGCGATCGCTAAAGCTATCATTTCTGAATCACTTGTAGTCACCAAGTTGCAATTGTTCTTAAGCAACTCATCTCGCAATTGTAAAGTATTGACTAAGTTACCATTATGTGCAACAGCCAATGGAAATAGGTGGCTATACACAACAACTGGTTGAGCATTGGCTTGGTTATTAGAGCCTGTAGTTGAGTAACGAGTGTGACCTATGGCTATACTACCAGGTAGATCTTTGAAAATTGATTCGTTAAAAACTTGAGACACTAAACCTACATCTTTATATAGATGTAATTGCTCACCATCAAATGTAGCAATGCCAGCTGATTCTTGCCCCCGGTGTTGGAGAGCGTACAATCCAAAGTACGTTAGTTTGGCAACGTCTTCTCCTGGTGCATAGATGCCAAAAACACCACAAGCCTCTACTTGTTTGTCAAAATCGTCTAATTTACCACAGTCCCCACGCCAATCACCAGATTTAGTCAGGTTCAGATCGAAGAATTGCAAATTTGCACGGTTAGCGGTATGGTTGGGCATCATCATTATTTTGCTGTTCCAAATCAATCAGTGGATGTCCTGGCGCTATTAATTTAGATTGTTACTGCATCATCTTCATTATGGAATTGTGCTGCTTGCTGCTGAATTCATCCTACAAATATGCAACGCCCAATTTTCAAAAGTCAAATTCACAAGTCTACTTCCGTTGTCCGATAATCAAGACGTACTTTCCGCCTTTAGTTCCAACTCTGCCAAAATTCCTCACTTCAACATTGAAACCAATGTTTTCCATCTGGTCAACGAGCCATGGAGTCGGATGCAATTGACCATGTGCAGTATTCATCATCATGTAAAAAGAAAAACCTGCTGCTGCTGCGGGTGTGACGCAATCTCTATCCATATATATTGTTGTAATCAGGAGTGTACCACCCTTGCGAAGAACTCCGGCTACTTGTGATAAAATCTGAACCACTGTCTCTTGCTCGAAATAATGCAGACAGTCATTGAGCATCGCTATGTCAGCTTTCACACCTTCATATGAAGATGCTTTGCTGATATCAGCTTCTCGAAACTCAATCTGGTTTTCTACACCATAATCGGCAAAGACATGTTGAGCTGCTTCACGTGCAGTTGCAAAATCCCAAACCTGCCCAGTGATATGTGGATTGTATTTAGCGATCGCTGACAGATACGTACCATGACCACCAGCAAGATCGAGAATATACTTCTCGCCTTCCATTTCCGGCAGTGCAACGATGCTGGCGATGTTTTCCTTTGACAGTTGTAACATTGCCTGATTGAATGCATCGTTAGCATGTGGGTCTTTCTTGAGTTTTAGTTCTTGCTGACCCTCGATGGGTTCCTCAGAAGAAATAACTTCACCAATCTTGCTCCACAACTGCCATTGTAACCGTTGATGTTCTATTAAAGCTCCCACATAACCTGGCCCATCCTTGGTTAAAACTCGATTTGTCGATGGAGTATTGGAGTATTTATCGTCGCTTTTCACGACTACACTGAGTGAAGTTAGTACATTCAGAAGAAGTGTTGTTTTCCGCAACAACCAGCCTTTTGATTGTGAGATTGTTTCTGCTGTGACTGGCTCTTTTAGGAGTTCAAAAAGTCCTGAGGTGTTGGCAAATTGCAATATAGCAGACTCTTGAAAAGAGTCACTCATGCTGATAATGTCACTAGCTGTCAAATCAATTGAATTGTGGGAATTTACAACCATTGTTCTTGGCTCCTTAAAATTTAAATCACAATTAACGAAGTATGTCAACAATTTCCTTATGACCTTAGACTGTTTCTGCCAATCTAAATCCCATAATGTAGATATCTTTCGGAAACCAGCCGTGCCGACGTTTGCAACGCGCTAAATCACGAAATCGGGTAAAACTCCCTCCCCTAGCAATGCGGTAAGAAGAACCTACAGTCTGCATCAGATCGTCCTCAATTTTTTTAGATCCAGGGTATGCCCAGTAATTATCACAGACGTATTCCTCAACATTTCCAGCTAAGTCTGATACACCAAAAATTGAATTACCTTTGGGATAAATACCAACAGGAGTAGTTGAGAGAATGCCACTTTCTACGGTGTTAGCGCGATCGTCTAAATATTCCTCACCCCAGGGAAACTCAAGACTTGCCGATCCCCCAGCAGCATACTCCCATTCGATTTCCGAAGGTAATCTGAATTGCCTATTTGTTTTGTTACTTAACCACTGTGCATATGCATCAGCAGACTCCGGTGAAACCGTATATACAGGATGGTTGGCACGTGTCATAGGAAAGCAACCAAACTGCCATGATGTGGGTATATGTGGGTGTTGAGTATCCTTAAGAAAGGCTAAGTACTCAACATTTGTTACTGGATACTTAGCTATCTTAAATGATTGAACAGTTGTCTCAAACTGAGGTGCTTCTTTCTCTATCCAAGAAGGAATAACTCCAAGATCGCGGTACATCTCAGCAACTTCAGAAACACGTGCCCAACTTAAACCGATCTTGGCTCGATCGCCTGGTATGAATATCATACTAGGTTCAAAAACTTGAATCCTGGGATCTCCAAGAAGTGCCAACATTGTACCCGCTGCATAACGTGTTTTAAAGGGCACTTTTGAATTTTCAGCCATACTTGCAAGCTCAGTAACTTTGAGTCTGCGAACATACTCAAAGTCTAGCTGTTCAGTTTCAGTGACCCCAGACACATAATGCTCTGGTAGCCCCATTGCCTTGCGAGCAGAAATAATATTAATTTGAGATGCATCAATTGACACTTTAGTAGGAATACTCATGGAAAAATATTTCTCCGAACTAATTCTTCTGCCAAATATTGGGGAATAAATTCCATACAAATGTCGTTGCCTAAACGATTCTGAGCAACCAATTTATATTGGCTGGCTAAAGACAATTTTCCTCCTGCATACTTTGACGAAGTAAAGGCCGTTTCCTCTAAAGATAAACTCAGAGGATTCATAATTCTATTTGCAACTCCTCCTATCAAAATTGGTGCTATAAAAACATGACAAATATCGAGTAGATTTGCAGCGAGCAACTGTGTGAGTAATTTGGAACCCCCCTCCACCAGAATACTTTGTAACGGTTTTCCAAAATGCCTCTTAACAACTTCTGAGTTCAGGTAATCTACGATTTTTTCCCAAAAATAATCCTCTTCTTTGAAGGTTAGAAAAAGAATGTGTTCAGACTCTTTGAGAGACTCAGCCCAGGAATTCTGAGGTGAGACTAAAAATTTCTCTTGAGTAAAAATAATCAGAGGTGTAGATGATGCTAAAAACTTTTCAGAAAGCTGTTTTTGAATATGTTCTGAGCAATTTAGCAATCTCCCTTTTGGGTCAAACACAATCTTCATGGGCTGGCGATTGATCGGCTGGGAACACGATCTCACAGACAGCTCTGGTATATCACGTAAAACAGTTCCTGCTCCAACTAAAATTGCGTCATACTTTTGTCTTAACCAGTGAGTGTAAGCTCTAGATGAGGAACCTGAAATCCACTTGGAAGTAAATTCATCATCTGCTAGATGTCCGTCGAGGGTCTGGGCCCATTTTCCAGCAAAAATGGGTCTGTTCAAAAGTTGTGACATGATGAAGTTGTAGTTCCAAGCCATTGCTTCAGATGCACAAAGACCCAGACAGACTTCAATTCCTTTATCTTTGAGTAGTCTAATTCCATCCCAGTTAACAAGGGGATTAGGATCGGCTAAAGCAACTACACAGCGTGCAATACCACTTTCTATAAGAGTTTGTGTACAGGGAGGTTGCTTACCGAAGTGAGAACACGGCTCTAGTGTAACGTAAGCACATGCTCCTTGTAATAGAGATTTGTCGCTGATACTTTCAATAGCAACTCTCTCTGCATGTTTACCTCCGAAAGCCAATGTCGAACCCCGCGCTATTTCAACACCGTTACGTACTATGACACAGCCCACTGCTGGATTGGGATTGGCAATACCTACGCTATTCATTGATGTTAGAAGAGCTTGCTCCATCCAATAGCGATCGTTGCGTTCTTTCTCCGGTATCCATGGGGTGACTTCATTGCTCAACTCTGGAGGGACAGTTTTTGAGAGAACCCCACCAAAAGAAAATCCCTCTGTTAGCCTAAAAGACATATATCTCCTCCTATTAGCTTTGTGAGGGTACAGAAATCTTATAGACTTTGCCATCGTATGAACTTGCAAGAAACTGATTCTTGATAGAGTCAAATGCTAGAGAAGAAATTCCCGCAGTCGTTGGTCTCTCCACGATAATCCAATCTCTAGAAGTTACACAGTAAATTGCAATCCGCCCGTTATAGCTTGCAGTTGCTAGGTAGTGACCTTCTTTCGAGCTGGCAATACATTTAATGGAATGAGTGTGAGGAGTTGCAATCTTCTCAATCTCGAATTCTTTCCAAATTCTTAGGTGCAGGTCTCTACTTATACTTGCAAACTGATTATCGGGTAGAAATGCACAACCATTGGCAATCTTATTGTGTGCTTGCTCAACGTATTTCAAACAACTGAAATCGTCTATTGAGTGAAATGCTGCCGATGTATCAGCACAAACAGAAAAGATAGTATCTTTGGAACATGCAATACCCTTGATCGCGTTTTTGTGTAGCTTGATTTCATCCACAAAGAAAATATTTCTCGAACTATCTTGCTTAAAAACTAAGCCTTCACCTGTGTAAGTACCAACGATCAGGTGTATGGCTCCATCTTTGTAGAAAGTTGCGCCACAATTGAGGGGCGATCGATGCTGATAAAGTACTTTACCCGACAATGCATCAAATATTTGTCCAGACTGTCCTCCAGAAACGACTGTAGCCCCAAATTGAGTCAAAAAGTTGCACAAGCTACCAAGTTCTGTGAGTTTATTACCGTCTTGGAAGATAATACCAGCATCACCAACTGCAAGGTATCCATCCCCGTATGGGGTAACTGCGTTCAAACCAGATGTAGGATTAATACTTTTCAAATCCCAGGTACCGCTTTTGTAATTGTATACAGCATAGCTAGTACCAAAAGTCCCAAAAACGATTTGAGAATCTCCGATAAAAGTACAGGAGCGAGGCCAAACAATTTGCGGAAGATTTGCTGAGGCTTTCAATTCTAAAGAACCATCAGTAGTTACCTGCCAAATTTTCAGAGTTCTGTCATAGCTTAGGCTTGCTAGGGCTTGTCGTTCTGAATTATATGCCAATCGCTTAATCCCAGCGTTATGAGCTTTGACATATTTTTTTTCTGGATCGCCAATAATGATGATCTCTCCCTCATCATTACCTGCATAAATAATTCCCTCTCTGGATATGGCAATTGTATCAGTCTCTACACCGTCTAGATCGTAATTTTCAAGAAGGTCACCAGTTTCTGCATTCCAACGCTTAACAGTACCATCATCACTGCTGGAAATAACTTCATTGCGATTATTAAGCCATTCCACTGAAATGACATCAGCTGTATGTCCTTCGAGTCTATGCTTAAGCCTTCCTTCGACATCGTAAATCCTAACAAACTTATCTCGTGAAGCAGTGGCAACAAGTTTGCTTTGGTGATTTATGACAGTCATTTCAACGTCATCTCGCTGATCGGCAAAAACAGCAAGTAATTTTAGAGTAGGAATTTCCCAAAGTCTGGCAGTGTAGTCGCTACTGGAACTTACCAAATACTTTCCACATGAACTGAAACTACACTGGTTAGCCAAGTGATCGTGAACAGCTTTTGCTATGCATTGCTTGTTTTTTGGGTTCCAAAGAAGAAGAAAATTGTCATATCCCGCCGTAGCAACATAATCAGACTTATATGCCGCGATTCCACTTATGGGACTTGCATGTTCAATCATAGCTATCATCCTTGTTAATTATTGAAGTTTCAAATTTGATACTCTAAGCACAAAATTTATCCCTTTTGTGTAACTCTGCTTTGAGTTATATAACCTCAAAAATTCCCTCCAATCCTATTCCCACTCAATTGTGCCAGGCGGTTTTGAAGTAATGTCGTAAACCACTCGGTTAACACCTTTAACTTCATTCACAATCCTGTTAGATATAACTTCCAGTAAGTTGTAAGGTACACGCGCCCAATCAGCGGTCATACCATCTTCACTGGTAACAATTCGCAGAACTATGGGGTGAGCATAGGTACGTCGATCGCCCATGACACCAACACTACGAATTGGTAGCAATACTGCAAAGGCTTGCCAGCATTCGTTGTATAAGCCGTGTTTGTTAATTTCTTGACGCACAATTAAATCGGCATCGCGCAAAATGTTTAATCGTTCAGCAGTGACTTCGCCTATGATGCGGATTGCCAAACCAGGGCCAGGGAAAGGTTGACGCTGGACAATTTCTTCTGGCAAACCAAGAGAACGTCCAACTTTGCGAACTTCATCCTTGAACAGTTTACGCAATGGTTCTACAAGTTTGAATCGCAGGTCTTTAGGCAAGCCACCGACGTTGTGGTGGCTTTTGATTTTCATTGCTACCCGTTCTCCCGTTTGCGGGTCAACATTGGTATCAGCAGATTCGATAACATCTGGATAAAGCGTACCTTGAGCTAGATAGTCAAATGGGCCAAGGCGTTTGGATACTTCTTCAAATACATGGATGAACTCGTGTCCGATAATGCGGCGCTTTTTTTCCGGCTCAGTGACCCCAGCCAGAGCGCTGAGGAAGTGAGCGCCGGCATCTACATACTCTACAGGAATGTGAAACTGCTCTTTGAAAAGCTTGAGCAACCGCTCTGGCTCATGCTTACGCATAAATCCTTGGTCGATAAATACGCAAGTAAGCTGATTGCCTATGGCTTTATGCATTAAAAATGCCAGGGCGGAAGAATCTACTCCTCCAGAAAGCGCCAATAGTACCTGTTCGTTACCAACTCTACCACGAATTTCCCGAATTGCTTCTTCAACAAAAGCAGTAGTTGTCCAAGTAGGTTTGCATTCACAGATGTGATGTACAAAATTACTGATGAGGGAAAGACCACCAACGGAATGAGCAACTTCTGGATGAAACTGCACCCCGTAGAGTTTCTTTTCGTGATTGGCAATGGCAGCATATGGAGTATTTTCTGTATGTGCCAATAATTCAAAGCCGGATGGCATTTGAATTACTGAGTCGCCGTGGCTCATCCACATGGTTGTGCCATTTTCTATGTCAGTTAGTAAGTTTGTGAAATCATCTATATGCAGTGAAGCCTTACCATATTCACCTCGTTGAGTTTTTGCTACTTCTCCACCTAGTTGCTGCACCATCAAGTGCATACCGTAGCACACACCTAGAATTGGAATTTCTAAATCCCAAATTTTGGGATCGCATTGGGGAACATCATCTTCATATATAGAATTGGGCCCACCAGAAAGAATAATCCCCTTGGGGCTTAGTTGACGTATCACATCAGCATTAGTGCAGTATGACAGGACTTCAGAATAAACCTCGACTTCACGAACTCGACGAGCAATCAGTTCGGAATATTGAGAGCCAAAGTCAAGAATAACTATTATCTGACGGTTTAATTCTTCAGCGAGTGTATTTGAGATTTGTTGAAAAGAAGTTGGAGATAATTGTTCAGTCTTCACAAGTATTAGTAATGCCCTAAGTTACAAAATGAATGTGTAAACTAATAGACTTATGGAAAATTTCCAACCCGCTCCACATTTGGCTTTGCTGGTTGTTAAAATAAAGCCAGAGTTAACGAAATAATTAGGGGATGAGATAGTTGCTGATGGAAACCATCTATAAAAATTTTTAAGCTAATTCATAATCAACCTTTAATAAGCACAAAACACTAAGCTCTTAATTCTTGTGCTTTGCTTACTAGGAAATCATGATAGTCTTAAGTGCTGTAATTAATTTAAGTATGCAATATCTTCGGAATCAGTGTCTTGCAAATTTCTCTAATTTTGAGCAAAATTCTACTAACTTTTGAGGAATGTTTTGGGACTGGTTCCAACGAGACGTTTAAAGTGCTGGCTGAAATGACTCTGATGGGAAAAACCGAGGTGATAGGAGATATCTGCAATACTCAGTTCACCTTCACGTAGCAACTGCTTGGCGCGAGCTATGCGGTACCGAAGCACGTATTGATGAGGCGCGAGTCCGGTTGATTGTTTGAATAAGGCTGAGAAATAATTTGGACTTACCTGAGCGATCGCAGCTAACTGAGCCACGGTTAAATCTTGACCGAGATGATGATGGATGTACTCGATTACTTCTCGCAGCTTACTTTTCGGTAAACCACTCTCAGAAATTGACAGAATACGTTTTTGGGCAGAATAATGCTGCAATAAATGTGCGGTTAATGCAATCGCTAAGGAATCTACATACAAACGACTGCCTATTCCATTGGATTCTAGTTCGGCTTTGAGGGCTAACCCAATACTGTAAATCAATGGATCGGGATGACTCAGAGTCGGTAATAGTTCAACTTCATCGATATCAGTTGATTTACCAATGTGCTGTGCAAATAGATCCGATTCAAAAATCAGTACAATAAAACTGTGTTCTGTACCCCAATATGCCCCATTTTGTGTATTTGCAGGAATAATAGTAATTGTCCCTGGGATTACTTGGCTGGATTGAGATAGTTCTCCTACCCATTCAAGTTTCGGTGTTGGTAGGGGATAATGATGAACAATTATACGATGCTGCTTAGAATAATGTCCGGATATTTCCTGTGGTGGCTGGTGGTGATATTGAAGGTAAAGCCCATCCCAATTGGCTGTATAACTAGAGAGCACAGCTTTATGTGGGTAAAGCATCTGAGTATTTTCTTCCCTAGCAAAATCAATTACCAACGGCTTTTTAGCCTCCATACTACGCAATCCTCACTAGGCAGTAACTCCGTACTTCAGTGTAATCAAAACTAGCTTTACCAGACTATCCTCCTCAAGAGAGAGCTTGATACCATCCTTGATAACTCCCAGTTTGCCCCAGAGCGAACGCATCTAAATATTGATGCACAAAACGAAAGAAGAGGCTTGGAGGTGTAACCGTAAATCATCAGTAACAAAAAGAACTCGCTATTTAGAAGAAAGTAGGGATACCAGGGCAAATGCATCTCAGTATAGTACATATATGCTAAACAAAGGATAAAGGTAGCGATCGCCGGGTGACATATAGGTAAGGATTCAAGCTTTGATGATAAGGTCATTGTTTAGTGTTAACAAAACAAGAAAAATTTTAAGCAAAACCGTAAAAACGCTGGGGATTATCCCAAGCAATCTTTTGCACTGTTTCTTGAGATAACTGCATCTCAAGGTCTATCAGTTTGTTCACAATGTCCGGCTGATGATCCATGTGAGGATAATCAGAGCCGAAGATTAAGTTATCTGAACCGATGTATTCGATAATTTGAGGCAAGTAAGGTTCCGAAGGTTCAATGGCGACAAAACACTGTCGGTAGAAATACTCTGATGGCTTGATTTTAACTTGATTTCTGACTTCCCAATGTAAATTTTTGTACTCTTCATCTAGTCGCCAAAGCCAGTAAGGAAGCCAGCCGCAACCAGACTCTAGAAAACCCACTCTTAAGCGGGGGTGACGTTCTAGCACTCCGCCTTCAATCAAGGCTAACAATGCCATCATCTGTTCCATCGGATGAGAACAAGCGTGCATGGCAAAACGAGTATGAAATCTATCTGCACCTGTGGTGGGTAAGCGGCTATGAGTGGCTTCATGAATACCGACTGCTATGTCTAAATCTTCGCAGGCTGACCAAAATGGCTCATAAGCAGGATCGCTTAATAGTCTTCCTTTAACCGGGTTAGGGCGTAAAAAGACAGATTTCCAGCCAAAATTAGCTATGCGATGTAATTCCGACACCATTTGCTCTGGTGCATGAAAATTAATTGCTCCTACTCCTTTCAATTTGTCTGGAGCATAACTACAAAATTCTTCGTATAACCAAGTGTTGTAGACATGGGTGAAGGCTCCCACGACTTGTTTTGGCATACTATCAATAGCAAAAAGCCACAGCCCAATAGTTGGATAAATAAAGGCTATATCAATTCCCATCTCCAACATTGCTTGCAGGTGAGATTCTACATCGTAGCGACGAAAATAAGCATGGGGATGAGCCTGTATCATTTGCCTATTTCCCTCTTCTCGTACTTGTGAAGATATTTTTTGTGTAATGTCTTCCCCTTGAACTTTCATGTCTAGTGAGGGTGCAAAGTCCCTAAATTCCGGGGCGAGGTACTTGGCCCATATCTGCGGAGGCTCTATGACATGGGAATCAGCATCAATAATTTTATATCCATGTAGCATATACCATTTTAGATTTTAGATTTTGGATTTTGGATTGGGAATTGGTTTGTGTGTTTGGGTTGGAGTCAATTTATCTGTTGCATTCTTTTTTGAAATTGGTAATAGTTAAATCTATAGAGTTTGTGATAGTAAGGCAGTCATATAAGATTCCTATTTGATTGGGTGAAAAATTCCGTAGCTATTTTCTATTGCTTAAATGTAAATTACATCCACATGGGATAGGGGTTGAGTTGTTCTTCTGTCAGAGGCTTTTGCAACCAACCCATTTTTACAGGAATGTCATAAAGCCTTCCTGAATCTAACCGTTTCCACATATGGCGCATTCCTGGCACAATTACTTTAGCTACTCTCAGTCCAACATCGGGACGAGTTTGATCGAGAACGAGCATTTCTAGACCATTTTTTTCTAGGATTTGTTGGCAAAGTTTGACATCTTCTAAGAGGTCGTCACTTGCAAGTTGGGGATAATCTGTATAGACTTTGGGGAGACTTCGATCGTCAGGAAGCAAATAAGGTTGATTTGTTAAAGTTGCAGATTTCCACCATTCTAGAGCTAGGGAATCCGCAGATGGAGGATATTGGGTACTACCATCTGCTTTAGCCAATAAAACATTAGGCAGAATTTGGTTAACCTCTGTTAAAGCTCGACTAATAGCAAGCTTCGGGTCAAAATGGGCACCATAACCTAAGACAATATCTTCTAGTTGTCGATTTGTTCTGCGACTAATAGCTGCAAAAGTAGGAATGTTAAGGTCATTAGTAATATCTAACACCCACAATTCCCTATCAATTGCTTGGTAATATTTTTTCAAGCTTTGAAAATAAGGCTCATCAAAACTATCTAAATCTACCTGAGATTTTTGCAGACGATTATACCACCACAATGCTACACAATCCCGTTCAACTAATTCCATAAATCCTTGGAGAATAGCTTCTTCGAGGGTATTACCTGCGGCACAGCCATTGGAGTCCGCCCAACAGTCCGGTTGGTAGGATTGGGGATAGCCATAATAACAGTAAGCTGTGGGTAAATATTTGAATTCTTGGTGGGTTAAAGACCAAACTGGTGTCCAATCAATTTCTCTTTCCATATCAAAAGGTTCTGGGACTTTTTGAAACCAACCTTGACACTCAGCATTCCATTGGTGGCGATACTCGTATTGCTGTTGACTGAAGTTCATACAAGCATTAGGATGAATGGCGCGATCGCCAAGCTTTTGGTAACTATTTTTATATATAATTTCATCTCCCTGAAATACCCCCGAATAACGCTCCATCGCTTCACATAAACCGCTAGCCATTGCTTGGATATCAGTCTTACCTTTTCCTGCACTTCTACCCCCGATGTTTTGCCGTAAGCTGTTTAAATCGTCAAAAATATTGTTAAAATGATGCTTCGCTATATAAGTATGAGTTAAGCCATTCCCTGGTATTTTGCTCAGTTCTCGGACAACGCCCGTAATGGGGCTGATATGATGTTGATATTTTCTTATAGTTTCTTGTGGTGAACAATACCGATGTCCTCCGTCTGTAGTAAAAGTTTTCTGACGGTGTTCTAAAACAACGGGTAGGGGTTTGTTTTCCAATTCATTAACTATATGTTTACAGCTGGGACATTGGGGACGCTTCACAAGGATGTGGTCTTGGTTTTGCAGATTCAGGGTATCGTAGGTTACTAAAGTTCCTTCTAATCGGGGATTTTCTCCTTGGACAATCCACTTAAAAACTTCTGTAGCTGCCATTCCTAGTGCAGTTTGCACTGTTGAAGTTAAGAATCCTAAAGGAGGGGATAAGGAAATTTGCTTATGCCTTTGGATAAAAGTCTCAACAGGTCGATTATCTCGCAAACGTTGTGCCAGACATTGCCAACACCCGGTTTTGTGGGGATGAAATACAGGCCCTATCCAAATGATTGTTCCCAAGGGGTTCACTAGCATCCAGGGAGATGCAGACTTTAATGCTTGTTGATTAAATTCATCTAGTTGGGGGTCTAGGTAATCGTCAGTTAAGAATACTGTGAAATCTGCGTTATCAGCTACTTGGATATTTAGAGATTTCAGGATAGCGATGAAGTCTTCGGTAGGAAGTCCTTTAGTAGCTTTGACTGCAACTTTAGTTAACTGCAACCGTCGGAGAGCCACAGCAGGATTAATATTAAGATGATTGCAGAAAATGGCTAAGTGCGATCGCACTGCATCGTCTTGTTCAACTAGATAACCCTGTTGTTCCATTTGGAATAGGATTTGTTGGGTCTTGATACTGATATCAAGAACACTCTGAAAAAAGTCGGCTGTTTGCTGAGAAAATTGTTGTTCTTGCAGTAGTTCCAATTGAATGAACTCGATAATTTCGTCAACACTCAAATGACTATCTTGTATTAAAGAAGCTACACGACAAGACAAGCGATCGCTCAACAAAACTGTTGCTCTTTCAGATAAGATAAATACTTGCTCTGGCTCTATGGTTGCAACAGAGTAACAAGGCTTGAAATTGGGTTTGTTAAGCATCAGATTTTATGTATGCATTTTCTACGCCATCAGTAATAGTCAGATTTGCCAAACAAGAGTTTTCGGCGTTCGTGATTCATAAAGATAAATTAGCCCCACGCATTCGCCTTTAGGCGTTCCCGGTTTCTTAGACACAAAGAAAAATAAGCATAATCTTGTAATTTCATCTTCTGATTCAGAAATACCAATTTTTTACTATGTTGGACAAATATTTTGGTTTATATTTCTCCCTCGACGAAAAATGTTTCATATTTTTAAGTGAAATTTTCCCGCAACATGTCTGCAATTTGACTGCATTTTCGATATTATGGTTGCGATCGCAGCAATAGAGCATAGTGTTTTAGAAAACATCATGATGTTGATATTACCAGGATTGATCGACTTACAGTCGTAGGTAAAATTAAATAAATGTGAAGTTTTTAACCCTTTATTAACTGTATTTCAGTTCGTCGCAATGACAATATCGACGTTACGTCCCACCAGTACCTGTAATCGTATGGAATGGGACAAAAACATTTGAATTTAGGACTTACGCACACTCTACGAACTCTTGGCGTTCTTGGCGTCTTGGCAGTAGCCTTCGGTAAGCCGTTGACGCTCCTTCGTCGCTACCGCTTCGCCAACCCGTCTACGTTAAATCAAGCTTTTTGGTAATTTTTGCGTAAGTCCTAAAATTATAGGATATTGCCATGATTTTCACCATTACCTAAATGTTATGTCAATTGAAAATACTATTCATCAGAGCAAGATGGTACGAATAAAAGGTGATATCATGTCCGTTTAAAGACTTACCATTCAGACGGATACGGAGAGTTTTTTGATAAGTGATTAGGCAATACGGTTCGGTTAAAGAGAAAAGGGGAAAGGTTTCAAATACATCCAAATCCCCTTACCCTTTAACCTTTTCCCAGACCACAAGGGAAGTTCATACTGCTTATCCGAACCGTATTGAGTGATTAGGCAGACATGAGATGAAACTCCTTGTTTTACAGGCATTTTGATTTTTTTGATTTTTGTTTGTTACATCTAGAAAACTATTTTACAGATATTGTTTATAGTATTTTTGCTTTTTTACATCAATAGTTGAGTTAAATTCAGGACTTTTCAAATTCAGTTAAATTCAGTTAAATTCAGGTATACATAAGAAGATATTTTAAAATTATTATCAATTACCAATAAAAATGTTGAAAATTCAAGCCAAAAGCTATATTACTAATTGATGTCTTGAGTATTGAATTCATGAAAATTAAACATTTGTTAATTCTCAGTTTATTTTCTTTTAACGTAGCTAGCTGTACCACAGAAGTATCAAACAAAGAGGTTAGTCAAACTCCTGGGGATGTGAATGCGTCTGTTTTGCCATCTTCAACTCAGACCAAACCTTTAGCACAATCAGGGCAATCTCAAAATTCAACCGCCATCGAGTCAGGTAAGTTTGTTTCCGGAGAACATGCTACTCAAGGAACAGTCCGGATTAATAACAAAGATGGTAAATCATTTCTAGAATTCGATCGCTCCTTTAAGACATCTGAATCAGGGCCAGATTTGGTAGTAGTTTTGCATCGTTCAGATAACGTTATCAATTCAACTAAACCCCCATCTTATCCCTTAAAAAATGGAGACTATATTGTTATTGCTCCTTTACAAAAATATAGTGGGGCACAAGCTTATTCCATTCCTCAAAACATCAATTTAGCTGACTATAAATCTGTAGCTATTTGGTGTCGCAAGTTTAACGCTACTTTCGGCGCTGCCAATTTGAGTTCGTAAATATTTAGGGATTTGCAAGTAAAAAATATTCTATAGGAGACTGTTGACTGTTGACTGTGAACCGTCAACAGAGGGGAGTCGGGAGTTCATTGGTGTCAACTTAACGTAAAATCCTTGTAATAACGTTAGAGCAAACTTACTCAATTACTAATACCAATTTGAAAAATGATTGCGACAGATGTATAGCCAAAAGTGATTACTACTAACTGTTTCACAATCCAAAATCTAAAATCTAAAATCCAAAATGGTATAACTAATCGAGAGTCACCCCACCCCGGCTTTGTTAACGCAAAACCTCCCCTCCCCGCGCGCGGGGAGGGGATTGAGGGGTGGGGTAAAACGGCTGTGGGAGAAGCGTTTAAGCTGAAGTTGACACCAATGGTCAAAGTTACGACCCTACTACCTACTCCCGCCCCGAAACTCCTGGATTCTGCTACATTTAATGTCTTTTACCTGCTCCCAGATAAAGTTCGCCAACTTTCGGGTCATTTAATAATTCTTGACCGGGGCCGGAGATAGCATCGCGTCCAGATTCTAGTACATATCCCCGATGAGCCATTTCTAAGGCCTTGCGGGCATTTTGTTCTACTAATACGATGGCAGTACCGGTTTGATTAATTTGTTTAATCTGCTCAAAAACTTGTGTTACTAAGATTGGTGATAAAGCAGCAGAAGGTTCATCCAAAATTAGCAAACTAGGTTCCAACATCAAAGCTTTGCCCATCGCTAGCATCTGGCGTTCGCCTCCAGATAAAGTACCAGCGCGTTGATTGCGGCGATCGCTCAGTCTCGGAAACATAGTAAATATTTTATCTTTGAGTGGTTTCAAAGGAACATTGAGGACAAAAGCACCCATCTCCAAGTTTTCTTCGATACTAAGGGAGGGGAAAACATTAACTATTTGCGGTACGTAGCACATTCCCCGTTGGACAATTTGGTTCGACTTTAGCCCCACAATGTTTTCACCTTTAAAGGTAATTGTGCCAGTGTGAGGGATTAAAAGCCCAAAAATTGTTTTTGCCAAAGTAGATTTACCAGCACCATTAGGGCCAATTACTGTTACCAATTCCCCTGGTGCAACGTTAAAATTCACGCCTTGGAGGATATCTACATCTTTGATATATCCGGCGTGGACGTTTTGAACTTCCAGTAAATAGTCATTTGTCATGTGTCGTTTGTGATTCGTCATTTGTCCTCTCTTACAAAGTTCCTATCGCTGGAAGCCAGCGCTCAACGCCACTTGCTTTCCGACGCAAGGCGACAGGAACGCAGTGGCTGGACTTTGCGCTTTGTCAGTGGTCATTGGCAAAAAACAACTGACAACTGACCACTGACTATGAACTATTCCGGAGTTTTTTGCAACTCCGGTCGTTCTTCTGGAAGAATTGCTCCTTCCACTGGGCAAACTTGGAGACATATACCACAGTCAATGCAGGTGGCAAAGTCAATCCAGTACCAATCGGTTCCCTTAACATTTTTCCCTGGCCCTTCATGAATGCAAGCTACCGGACAGGCACCTACGCAGTCAGCTACACCTTCACAGACTTCTGTAACAATTGTGTGCGGCATATTCTCGATTCCCTCTCTTCTGTATCGGCTATTTCTAGACTAGCAGGGGAGGGGGAAGGG
>NZ_JACKZU010000349.1:0-8756 GCF_014222165.1 Nostoc sp. 2RC | reverse complement strand
CGTGCTAGTTGCAGTACTTGTAATAGTACACAAATACTATGATTTAGCGATCGCCTGTGCCAGTTGCGTAAGTCCTGGTGCAGTTAAAATCTAAAATACCAAACATCTTACCGCCTGATGTCCCTCATCTTTTCCAAAATTTTTCGCTTTCCAACTCCAAGGAAAACGGTAGACACCCAGGATTGGCAGTCGCCCACTCCTTAGCTTCTGCAATTAGAGTTTCGTTACCCGAATCGAGGTAGAATTGCATTTTGGCACGTTGCTCTAAGCGATCGCGTTCTTGAGTGCTGAGAATATGTCCTGTGATTACGCAGTATTGGCGAACCTTAGCCTTAGCTTGGGTTAAAGCCATTAGCCGTAATTTTGTCACTCGCTTGAGTTCCTCGATGCGGTAGGAAACATCAGCAGTCTCTTCACCAACAGATACAGTCTGCAAGCCGTTGTTGGGGTTTTGGAGTGATGATTCTGCTGTCACTCTAGCAGGTATTGAATTACCCTCGGATGCTCTGTGCAACCCGTTGTTAGCAATATCCTGTGGTGGTTCTGGTGCAACCGCAGCAGGTATCGAAACTACACCCAGCCCGTTATCCTCCGTGTTAGATAAGTTTTGATTATCAACTTTTGATGATGTGCTGGAGCTACAAGGGTATATAAAATCCTGATGAGAACTGAATTGATTTGATTGTAAAATGTTTATATGAACTGAATTCTCTAATTGATTGCTGGTTTTATTTGAATTAATCTCAGCAGTATTAGAAGAATTTATGAATTCAAGATTTTCCGCAGGCTGGATGACAGCTGAGTCTGACTGAGAAACATCGGGTTGTTCAACAAACCCTGCTGACTCCAGCCCTTGGGGGGCTGTAGCAGCAGGAGGTAAACACTTACAAAAAACCTTCATATAAAAAGAATGAACGTAATTACTTATTCCACAAGGATTTTGAGTATCGTGTTTTACAAACGAGCTTTGAAATTCGTAAAATTGCCCGTTCTCGCTTGATTGATAAGGGTTTAAGCTATTTTCTGCCCAAGGGTCTAAAATGTAGCGTGTGGGATGCCACAAATGTAAGTGCTTTTGTAGTGTCTCTTGAGAGACAGTTTTGTTAAAGCGGCCTTTATACTCAGCACGTATAGCTTTTGCCCGTTCAGTAGCCCCTGCTGGTAACCCACTACTCCACTCTATTGCTGTTACTACTATCTGGATGCGTCTTTGGGCTTGTTGGCTGCGTTCCCAGTTCTGTTGGTGGCGACGGTCAAATGGAATTACGTTATCTTTAGGTTGATCAATGCTGCTAACACCTGCTATGGCTTCTGCAAATGTATTGGCGAATGTACCCAACAGCCGTTCGGGATAACTAACGTATGCACTGTACCATTTGTTACGAATTGTGCATTCTACCCAATGCCGTACTCTAGCTTCGATTTCATGTTGGTGTCGGCAATATTGCTTATAGCCAGGGGCATTAATTGCGGTAGAAAGGCAAAATTCGACTAATTTATCGCCTCTTAAGTCTAGAAAAACGATTCCGTAGCCTGCAAAGATTTGTAGGAGGGTGTTTGTTTGTCCTTGTCCCGTCCAACCGATCGCAATTGTTTCTTCCCAGTTGGCACGCCACTGTGCAGCATCAGCAGACTCTTGCTTACGATATCTCTCCTGTGCAATTTGTTTTTTGGCTTTGTTCGCTACCCGTTTTAATTTGGTTAAATCTTGCCGACTGGCCGCGCGATCGCAATAGTCGAGGAAGATAGAAACTGAGTCGCTAATTGGTTGTAAGTCATCATCAAGTAAAAATGACCCGCTACCCGGTTGCATGGGACAACGGATGGCTTTGTAGTTGGTTATTTGTTTGGCACTATATGGTTTAGTGTTTGGGAAGATTTCTAGGTGTCCTTGGCGCATGATAAAGCCTGCATTTCTCAAAGTAATTTCTAAGGCGCAGGCTATGGCAAAGGTGGGCAGGGGAGATGCAAAGTTTAAAATCAAGTGATAACCACCACTAAAGCTGGACTGGAGAATGACGATATCGACTATGCCAATGTCCTCTAGTGCCGCTTTGATGCGATTTATAGATTCAATGTTATGGTAGTCGCCAAAGAAGTCTAAATCGATAGTGGCGTAACGGGTTGTGTTGTCAAAGCGCAGACCTACTAGTTTTGACTTATCTTGGTGCAGCTTCCACAGTTGGGAAGGTTGCAGGTAGTAATCGATGGTACGCCATGCTGGTTTTGCACCTTCTACTAAAGAAGGGGCAACTATCGCCCCAAATGGATGCCAAAAACGCTCTACGTAGCGTTTACCCAATGATTCTGCGGGCAGGTGGGGTTTGATTTTCTTTTTTACAGGCTGTGAAAGGCTTAATTGGGGCCTGTTATCAACATCTGCCCCGAAATCTTCTTGGAACATGAGTGACTGTCCTGATGGTTTTAGTGCATCAGGTAGCCTCGCTGTTGGTCAAAATGTGTTAGCCTAAATTTGAAATTTTTGTTTTATTAATAAGCGGTTGGTTATCCGCTTGTTGGAGGCGACTGGTAATCGTCTCATGGTTGAAAGCAAACAGAGGTTATACTTGTTTAGGCTTAGACATACGTAGGCTTAGGCTAAGATTTAGTCCAACACGCTTCACCAACAACAATGCGGCTACCCAACTTTTTTTTGAGAGCTATTTAAATAGGTCAGTTCTAGCGAAGTTGTGACTAAATCTAGAAAATAGTTTTGGAATAAGAATGCAAAGCTAGTAACACCTAAAAGTGTCACCAAAAACTGACAGAGGTTAGTACAATGGGTGAAGATGAAATTACACTCCACCAACGAATTTAAAAACAAAAAACAGTCAAATATATCCATACGAGTTCGGCACCCAAAATATGAACTCGTACTGCAATCAGTATTGAGATGCTAATCTATTAGGTAACGTTAAATTGTGGGATAAATTCTCTGCTAGATTAACTGCTCACAGCTACCTATGCAGCACGAATATTATCCTTTTTTCTATTTGTAGACACTTCTATTGCTTGGATTTGGCTCTTATAGTCCTCCCAAGTTTTTTCAAATACGTCAGACTCATACATCCGCAATAAAACTTCCTCTTTATCAGTTAAATTTGGGAGTTTTAACAACTCCGCTAAAGATACCTGAACTGGAAAAACATCCCTAAACTTTTCCATTAAGTGAAGAATTCTTGCTCTCTGTTCAGCAGATGGTTCATCTTGCAACTCCGCATTAATCTGTCGCGGACGTAGATTCACGATTTCTAGGTTCATATTTACTAAATTCCTCAATCCAAACACAACAAATTCATTAGTTATACCAATAACACGCCCCACGATTTCCAACTCTGGCCGCAGTCTTTCCTTAAATTGATATACTTGACCAACTTGGAAACGCCGAAACGGATTGCGATCGCCATTCCGCATCCAAGCGATACCATCACTTATACTACCTATCTCGTCTGCTTCAATCAGGTCTATAACCTGGTCACAGATATCTTGATTGCAAACAAACTTATAAGCTGCATCAATACTCCGGTTAAATTCCGCCTCCAGTGCAACAACTGCCTTAAATTTTTGCCGTTCCCTTAATTGAGAAATATATTCAAATACTTTCTTACCCTTGTGATAACTGCCAACACTTATCCTTAGATTCTCCGACACCTCCTGAATCACAGGTTTACCCTTATTTAATTGAATCTTGTTCTCATCTATCGAAGTGTTCAAATTTGAATACTTCGATTCATTCAAACGACGGGCACTTTCTCGTTGTCTTTCTTTCGCTTGGGGACGAAGTACGCTCTCCCAGTACTGCCCTTCGTGAAATTTCTGGTAATGAGTCTTCCCGCCTTCGCGGTGGAGATTAAAATCAAGCACTAGTTTCAAATCTTCTTCAGGCGAGCCAGACTCGACAAATTCCACTTTCACAGCAGAAATTCCCAACTGGCGGGCTATCTGCAAACGACACTTACCTGCTAAAACGACATTTACACCAGTGCGTGCAGTTACCTTCAAAGATTCCAGAATGCCTTTTTCCGAAATACTTTTTTCCAAAGCCGGACGATCCTCATTTTCACCGTATATTTCTATCAGCTTTGGATGAACTACCAACTCCGCAGGAGAAATATATACAATTGCCGGATTATGCACCTCAGACATATTGATACTCCGGGTTACAAATTGCCTAAAAAAGATAAGTTCAATTTTGAAAAGCTTAAGCAGAAAGCAGGAAAAATCAAGCAGCAGGACTGATGGCACTTTCTCCAGTGGATGAAAGTGCTATTATTAGAAAATAATTAATTTTTGTAAATAATGAACAATTAATTATCAAACAATCTCCCGAAGAGAATTTTCGCAGTAGAAAACTATTATTATTAACCCATTTAAAACCAATTTCATTGAAGAGATATTTTTTGGTGTTATTTTTGGGAAAAATACATCTACCGAAAGAAAGATTTGTAAAACTGGTTAAACTCATGATATGATGTCTCTAGTTAATTAAATTGACAAAACAATGTTCCGCCTTGTTTTACTAACAAGTGGGCTTGTTTTCTCCTCAAAGCCCTGTTTGCACCAGGGCTTTGGGTGGGTTTTTAGAAAAAATGAACGCTACAAAAAAAGTATATCAGGCTTCATTCCATTTGGCAAAATTGTACAGTAAAGAGGGGTAAATTTTTAGATGCCTCATCTTCAGATATTAAATTCTCTTGAAAAACAAGCGCTAGAACACATAGCGGCAACTAGCAGCGATGAAGTTAGCAAAAGAGCTAAAATTCTGCTAGGGCTAAACGAAGGCAAAAAATATGTAGCTTTAGCGCAAGAAATTGGTGTAACCGAAAACTCAATAGCAAAGTGGAAAAAAAGATGGACATCAAGTACCATCTTGTCAGAAACCCAGGACTCAGCGATCGCAAAAGCTAATGAAGTATTAGGTGTCAACGTAGGCAGACCTAAGAAATGCAAAAGTACAGAGGCGAGCAAAATCGTCGAAATTAGCGAATGGAGCAAGAACCGAAAACCTAGCCGTTCCAAGCACCACTACCATATGCAGGTAGCAGAAGAAGCAGCTAAGAGAGGTTTACCAACACTATCGCCAAGAAGTATAGGACGCATTTTAGAAGCTCAACCTTAATAGAAAGAGTCATCAAGCAAGTATTATCCTAGCCCAAGGGAGTAGTTTTGCAATCCCAGTTTTTACCGAGGCTTTTCACCAAATTCTAATTCTAAGCAAGCATTTCCACACACTCGACCACTTGAGCAGAAGTCACTTGTTGCGCGATCAGAAAGTCAACGAGTCCATCAAGTTTTTTACGGTTGTAGACGGTAGAATAGCCTTGGATTCGGCGTTCTTTGCAGAACTGTCGCAGCTTCCGCGCACCTAAATCCAAAAGCTTCTTCCTTTCTTCCTTAACGTCTACCAGCACAAGCTGTCTAGCTTCATCCGCAATCTCAGTTTCAACAACTGGTGGAGCAGTTTCAATAATGGAAGATTCTGGTTGGGATAATTCTTCCCGAACAGAAACAGCACCAACACCAGTCAAATCCCCATAAGTTTCCAAAACTGGCAACTCTTCAGAAATCACCCCAACGCTATTACTAACTTGAAGTGATACTGATTGAGCAGGGATAAAGATAGCGTAAAAAATTGGGAAAATCATCAAAAACAACTCGATTGGAAACAAAACATCGTTAACAGATTGCACAAAAGGCGATATTGCAAAAGCAGACATAATGTGGTTCCTCCATGAATTACTGATGGGCGGCGTTATAGCGACTTACCACCCAGTAGCGGGGGAAACCCCCGTACTGAGTGAAAGCTTTTATACGTATCCCAACTGATAGCAGGAGGAAGGAGGGTAAATTGCCTTTTTAAGCAATTAGATGAAGTAAGTTTTCCAAAATTTGCAGTTGTTAAATTGGAGAAATTACCAGTTCAAGATACAGAAATTGCAAAAATGCGAAATGCGATTTTTCCGGCTTGTACTCGCAGCTTTTAGAAACTTCCTTATTCATCTCAGCACTCCAGATTTTTTACTCTTAAGGTAGTTAACGTAGCTAACCAAGTTGTAGTTATATCTGAGTTCTTGAGGAACGAAAGTTGAGTAAGGATGCAGTGATACACCATCACGGCGAAAGCGATGACAGGGCGCATATATATCAAAAAAGATAGATATTTCATCTCCATCAACTTCGATTTGAGCTATGCCCTTGAGTTCCTTTGCAAACTCTAAAACTCGTCCTGATGCTACATAGTCAAAGACCACTACATTTCGAGTACGGAAATACTGGATGTAAGAAAGAAGTGTTGCTTCCATACCAAGCTCAAGCAGTCTGTCAGAATGTTTAAGCAAGATACCAGAATAAGAAAAAGAAAACTTACGGTTAGCGTATTCATCCCACAAGATAAGATTGCCGTAAAATTTATAAATATTCGCTTGATTGGACGATATTTCTCTATTTAAATTTTCGACAACAGCATCATCTTCAAATGGAAACAACGCCTTACGTTCATCCCATTGTTTATCTGGACAGCAACCATTTTCAAACCATCCATGTGGATGAATCCCACAAACAATATTATTGGCACCATGCAGTAACTTACACCCAGCACATACTCGCAAATAGCAAGAACTAAATTCTTCGCTATTAACTGCATTAATATAGCGCCGATGCATATCTAAATGCTCCTCTAAAGCTTCACAAGGTAAAGGTTTATATGAGGAGAAGGTTTGTCCAATTAATCTGTCTGGATCTGTTTCATCATAGATTACTGCCAAGTCGTCAATTTGGTGAGAACGTAGTTCTTCGTAAAGTACGAATTTCCGATATGGTTCTTCCTCAAATCTACAAATAACCAAGCACTTTGAATCAGGATTTCCCTCAAAATTCATCACCGTGTAAGTGTAAATTGAAAGCAGACAATCAGATTTTTCAGAGTTCTCAGTTTTTGCTAATACAAGCGGTTTTATGTCAGCTATTTTTGCAGTTTCTCTACTCGAATTAGTTTCCTCCGATTCTTCAACAACGCTTAAGAAAGCACCACCCAAGGAAGCAAGAATAATTCCGGTAAAGCCTAATACGATAGCACCAGTGCCAATATATGCAATTTGTTCAGAGCGTTCTTCCTCAACTATTGGGAATCCGCCCCTAGCTAAGTACAATAAGCCCAAACCAGAAAAAGTTGCTACAGTGCCTAAAGCAATAGCAGCCAAAGACACCATTCCAAAAGCAGCATTAAAGTTCCTCAAGCAATTAAACGCAAACTTCTTCAACATAATTCATCCCTCCAAAATGCAGGTCACAAGGTTTTTAATTACTCTCGCCCCGGCACAAATTGGGATTTGCTGAGAACTACGCTACTAACCTACCCCTTACTCTATTAACAATTCCAAAACTATTTAATAGATTTTTAATCGTTAATTTTCAGTCTCAGTAGTAGTTTCATTCCCAATGGTGATAGCAAGAATCGAACTTGCTTTGTTGCTGAAAACAACAATCTAACCGAACTGAAATATCACCAAATCACAATATATAGAAATAACATATCTACTTTCCAAAAGTCCAAGTATTAGTTTCGTTTAATTCCAATTCTTCAAAACAGTTAGCAAAACCCGTAAAATGAAAACATCTTAGCGGCAGCCGAGATATTAATAGTAAAGAAAAATTTTCTAGTTGAACCAACTGTTGTAATCTCAATAAATCATTGCTAAAACTATCGCTCACAAAGTGCAATTTATCAAAGTTATCAATAACAAGTAGTCTATTTAACCCATCAGATAATTCGCTTATGATATTTTGCCAATCCTGCTGGTAGTACAAATCAAAACTCATAGGAATAACATCAAATAGATGAGCCACACTAAAAGGATATTCAAGATTGAGATAAACAGACTTTAAAGTAATATCTTTAAGTAAACAGTTTTTAACAGTAAAAGTCTTACCAATATCCTGTTTACCCCATAAATTAACATTCTTGCCTATATTTAGCTTACCAATCAACCAAGTATATTCTTTATAACGTAACATTACTATCATCCTTTAGAGAAACTATAATTGGTTTGAGATTAAATGTGTGATTTTTTGATTGTATCTTTCTAAACTTTTTCTAGAAAACTTGTTAAATACAATAAAATTATCTAATAAAAAATCAGGTGATTGTGAAAGTCTTAATAGCACACCATCATCACCACTACTGCGATGATAATAATGTACAACAGGTGATTGGATAACTGTCAGGTTATCATTACGAATTGCTCGCCCTGTAACTAGCCCATCCATAATAAATTTAGCGGCAGCAGCTACATTATCACTATCTCGTGCAAAATTTTTGAGATACCAATGGAACTCAATCCACACTGTACTATCTAAACAGAATTCACATTCTCTAACAAATTCACCAATTAAGTTTGTCCAGTACTTCTTAAGTTCAGCACTTGCTTGCCAACTTGACCGTGCCTGGTTAATAATTTCGTTCATACAAGGGGGTAAAGGCATGGTTAGTTCAAATATCATCTTCACCACCATCTTTAAAGTTATTTAAAAATTCTTCAACAACGTTTCTAAATTTCTTGTATGATCTACCATCTTGGCGGGATAAATTGAATACTGCTTTGACAATTTCATCGAGTTTATAGCCCTTTTGATGCAAATTCAAAATTGAGTTTCTCGCTTCTTCATCAAGCTGCACCTTAACCCTCTTTTGTCACTCTCGCCAAAGTATAATTAAGTGCGATCGCAAAAACTAACACAGAGAGTATGGTTGAGCCTCG